>LBIU01000459.1 GCA_000987445.1 Candidatus Accumulibacter adiacens
GACACCGAGGCTGATGCTGACCAAGGCCAGGAACTTGATGTAGTAGTCCAGCCCGAGCTTCGCCGATCGGCCGGCGTAGTCGGCAATGGTCACCGGCCCGCTGATATTTCGCCACGACACTTCACCGGTGATCATCTTGCCGATCATCAGCAGGGTGAAGGTCGACTTGTCCCAGGTTTCCCAAATCGCCTTGTTCAGTGCCCGCAGCGGACCATAGCTGACGGTGACCATCAACTCGGCGCGCGACCGATCACCGTCGCTCACCGCGACCCCAATGCGCCCGATCTCCTGCCCCTGCTCGTCGATCGCAGCCGGCGTCACCGTAAGCATGATCTGCTGGCCATCACGCAGTAAATTCAGAGCAAGCGGCTTGCCGGGCGAGCGCCGAACGATGCGCACGAAGTCGGACCAGTCGCCGATGGCCTGCTCATCGACGGCCAGCACTTCGTCTCCCGAAAGCAGACCGGCGTCGGCCGCAGCGCTATTGGCACTGACCGTGCCAAACACCGCCGGCAGTTCGGGGCGGAAGAGGCCCAGGCCAAGCCGGCCCAGGGCGTCACCGTCCCAGCCCGATTGGCGGATCGGCGAAACATCGAGATGACGCAGGCTGATCTCGTGGCGTGCATTGATCACCTCAAGCTCGATCAGATCCTGATCGACCGCCCGCTGCAGCAGCAGCCAGCGCATCTCCTGCCAGGTCTGAACGTTCTCACCGGCCACCTTGAGCACCAACTCGCCGTCTTCCACCCCGGCCGCCGCGGCAGCACTGGCCGCCACCGGCGCAGACAGCCGTGGCTTGAACTCCTCCGTGCCGTGCCAAAAGAGTCCCCAATAGAGCACGATAGCCAGGAGAAAGTTGGCCGCCGGGCCGGCGGCAACAATGAGAATTCGCGACCACACCGATTGCCGGTTGAAGCTGCGCGGCAAGTCCTCGACCGCAACCTCGCCTTCGCGCTCGTCGACCATCTTGACATAACCGCCGAGCGGAAAGGCGGCAATCGCCCACTCAGTGCCGTCCGCCCCCAGGCGCTTCGCCCACAGCGGCCGGCCGAAACCGACCGAGAACCGCAGCACCTTGACACCGACCCAGCGAGCAACGAGATAGTGGCCGAACTCATGCACCACGATGAGAATTCCGAGGACCAGGGCGAATGCCGCCAGGTAGTACAGAAAGCTACTCATTTCGGCCGAGTGCGACGACGAATTGCTCGGCGGCGAGGCGCGCCCTGCGATCGGCGGCAAGAACGTCGGCCAGCGAGTCGGGCACCTGTGTGGCCGGCAACTCGTCCATGGCGCAGGCAATCACCCGCGGAATCGCCGCGAAGCCGATCCGCCCGCCGAGGAAGGCCTCGACCGCCACTTCGTTGGCCGCGTTCAGCGTCGTTGGCGCGCAGCCGCCCTCCTTGAGCGCACGATAGGCCAGGGCAAGACAGGGAAAACGCTGCACGTCGGGGCGCTCGAAATGCAGCGACGCAACCTTGAACAGGTCCAGTGGCTCGACACCGGCGGCAATACGCTGCGGGTAGGCCAGCGCATGCGCGATTGGCGTGCGCATGTCCGGATTTCCCAGTTCCGCGATCACCGAGCCGTCGGCGTATTGAACCAGCGAATGAATGATGCTTTCCGGGTGGATCACCACTTCGATGCGCTCGGCCGGGACGTTGAACAGCCAGTGTGCCTCGATCACTTCCAGACCCTTGTTCATCATCGTCGCCGAGTCGACCGAAATCTTGCGTCCCATCACCCAGTTCGGATGCGCACAGGCCTGCTCCGGAGTGACCGAAGCGAGTTCGGAAAGCGCCGTCAGCCGAAACGGACCGCCCGAAGCGGTGAGATACAGACCCAGCACGCCGCCGTCGTCGAGATCACCCGAATAACCACTCGGCAGGGATTGAAAGATCGCATTATGTTCGCTATCAATCGGCAGCAGGATGGAGGCACTCTGACGAATGGCGCGCATGAACACCGCGCCGGCCATGACCAGGGCCTCCTTGTTGGCGAGCAGGATTTTCTTGCCGGCGACAGCCGCTGCCAGGGTCGGCGGCAAGCCGGCCGCACCGACAATGGCCGCCATGACCGTGTCAACTTCCGGCAGCGCCGCCATACGCACTAGTGCATCGGGGCCGTAGCTGACCTCGGTCTGGCAGCCGACGGCGAGCAAGCGCGCCGCCAGTTCGGCGGCCAGGGCGGCATCGCCGACCACGGCATGACGCGGCTGAAACTCGGCGCACTGCTCGAAAAGGCGATCGATCTGCCGATGCGCGCAAAGGGCCAGCAATCGATAGCGCTGCGGATGGCGACGAACGACGTCCAGGGTATTGACCCCGATCGACCCCGTCGATCCGAGGATGGTCAGGTGTTGCACGGCGCTGGGCACACTCACGGGAAGCTCACCAGCCAAACCAGTGCCACCAGCGGCAGCGTCGAAGTGAGACTGTCGATACGATCAAGTACCCCCCCATGGCCAGGCAACACCTTGCTGCTGTCTTTCAGTCCCGCCTGGCGTTTGAGCAGCGACTCGAAGAGATCGCCGACGACACTGATCGAGGTCAGAGCGATCAGCAGCAGCAGCAACAACAAAGGCTTCTCGGCCAGCGCCACAGGCAGTGCCGACGACAACAGAAAGCCATAGACGAGGACTGCGATGGCACCGCCGACGGCCCCCTCCCAGGTCTTGCCCGGGCTGATATTGGGTGCCAGCTTGTGTTTCCCGAAGCGACGGCCGGCAAAATAGGCGCCAATATCGGCCAGCCAGACGACGGCCATGATCGCCAGCAGAGCCAGCGCCCCCGCTTGTCTTAGCTGTACCAGGGCCAGCCAGGTCGGCAGGATCAAGACCATACCGGTCAACAGGGCAAGCGGCGCATTCGACAAAGGCCATCGCCGGCCAAGCCAGAGGGGAACCGCGAGCAGCCAGAAAGCGGCCGCGGGCAGATAGAGGAAGGCACCCAGACGCCACGCTGCCGGCTGCGAAAAGCCCGCGCCAAGCCCGACAGCTGCCGGTTCGAGAGCACTCAGCAAGGCACACAGCGCGACGGCCAGGACCCCGAGCGAGATCCGTGGCACAGCAGCAACGCGCATCAACGCCCCCCACTCCCAGGCGGCGACGGCGGCGATCACCGTGACGAAGACCAGCCACCCCGCGGGAGGCAGGTAGAAAAGGGCGAGAAAGAAAGCGGCAAACAGGAAGACCGCGGTGATTACCCGCGTCCTAAGCATCTATGCGCCGGCTCGTCGCTGCCGCGGTGCTCGCCGGAGAATCGTCAAGCCGCTGCCCGAGCTGCTCGCTGGTTCGTCCGAAGCGGCGTTCGCGTTGCTGAAAAGAGGCCAGCGCAGCGTCGAAAGCCGAGGCATCGAATTCGGGCCAAAGCACATCGGTGAAATAGAACTCGGAATACGCCAGCTGCCAGAGCAGAAAATTGCTGATCCGTTGCTCGCCACCGGTGCGGATGAACAGGTCGGGCTCCGGCGCATAGCTCATCGCCAGATGCGGCGCCAGATCGCTCTCGGTCCACTCGCCCCTTTTTTCGGGCTCACTCAGCACCATGCGGTTGACCGCCTGCAGAATGTCCCAACGCCCACCGTAGTTCGCGGCCACCGTCAGAATCAGCCGGCTGTTGCCCGCGGTCCGCTCCTCGGAGCTGCGGATCAGCGCCTGCAGGTCGGCATCAAAGCGTGAGAGATCGCCAACCACGCGCAGGCGGACACCGTTGCGATGCAGCTTGCTGACTTCGTCCTTCAATGCTCTGACGAAGAGCTGCATCAACAGGGAGACTTCTTCTTGCGGACGACGCCAGTTCTCGGAGCTGAAGGCAAAAATGGTCAGGAACTCGATGCCCCGTTCGAGACAGGTCCTGACCATGGCACGAACCGTTTCGACGCCGCGACGATGGCCCGCAAAACGCGGCAGCAGGCGCTTTTTGGCCCAGCGCCCGTTGCCGTCCATGATGATCGCCACGTGCCGCGGCACCGCCGACGTTGCCGGCAGGTCGCGAGTGGAACTGGCGAAAAGAGCCATTTTATAGCTGCTCCAAGAGCCCTAGATGGCCATCAACTCGGTTTCCTTGTGGCTGAGTTGCTGATCGATCTCCGCGACGTGGCGGTCGGTGAGCTTTTGAATGTCGTCCTGAGCGCGGTGCTCTTCATCCTCGGAGCACTCCTTGTTCTTGAGCATCTCTTTCAGCGTTGCCATGGCATCGCGCCGCAAGTTGCGGATCGCGACCTTGGCACCTTCGGCCTCGGCCTTTACGACCTTGATCAGATCGCGCCGCCGCTCCTCGGTCAGCGCCGGCATCGGCACCCGGATCAGATCCCCTTGCGAAGACGGATTGAGCCCCAGATCGCAGTCGCGAATGGCCTTCTCGACCTTCGCCGCCATCCCTTTTTCCCAGGCCTGAACGCCGAGCGCACGAGCATCGATCAAGGTCACGTTGGCGACGGTGTTGATCGGCACCATCGAGCCGTAGTATTC
>LBIU01000049.1 GCA_000987445.1 Candidatus Accumulibacter adiacens
CGGCATCGCCGAGGAATTCGAGGCGCTCGTTATGGGGAGAAGAGTAGCTGCGATGGGTCAGCGCCGTCTGCAGGAGTTCGCGGTCGCGAAAGGTGTAGCCGAACGCCTTTTCGAATCTGCGCTCGGTCATTGCCCGCTATCGCGCGCCGACGACGAGCCCGAGAAGTCGATCAGCAGGCTGACGTTGCCGACCAGCGGAATACGCCGCTCGTAGGCGAAGGCAACGACCACCTGATTGTCCTCCTTGAAGACGTCCAGGTCGGCCGGCCCGAGGGTCTTGATGTGCTCGACTTCGGCGTACTGGCCATAGGCGTGGCGAATCTCGGCAACGGTCTTGCCCGAAGACTCACTGGCCACCGCCTTGACCGCGTGCCTGATCTTGGAGTACTCGATGACATCGGGAAGCACCCGGATGACCAGAATGGCCACCAGTGCAATGACGATGCCCCACAGCAGCAGGGCGGAAAGTGCCAAACCACGCTGACGCTTGATAGTCATAGTGTGAGCTCCTTAACCGAACGAGCCAATGCGCTTGAAATCACTGAAATTCAACCAGATGAAGAAAGCCCTGCCGACAATATTGGCTTCGGGAACGAAGCCCCAGAAGCGGCTGTCACGACTGTTGTCGCGATTGTCTCCCATCACGAAGTATTCACCCGGCGGCACGGTGCAGATCACGCCCGCACTATTGTAGGAGCAGTTCTCGCGATTCGGGAACTGCCCGGGATGGGGAATGTAGGCGGGAGCATCACGATCGTTGAGCATGCGATGCCCCTCCTCTCCCAGCTGCTCGACGAATTGCTCCGAATAGTACAGTCGTTCCGGGTGCAGATAGTCCTCGACCTCCGCCACCGCGACCGGAACACCATTGATCGTCAGGCGCTTGTTCTGGTAAGCCACTTTGTCGCCGGGAAGGCCGACGACGCGCTTGATGTAGTCGAGCGAGGGATCCTCCGGATAGCGAAAGACCATCACGTCACCTCGCTGCGGACTGTTGATGTCGATGATCTTCCAGTTGGCAACGGGCAGCCGGATTCCGTACGTATATTTGTTGACGAGAATGAAATCACCGACCAACAGCGTCGGGATCATCGAGCCCGACGGGATCTTGAACGGCTCGACAATGAACGAGCGCAGAACGAAGACCACCAGAATGACCGGAAAGAAACTCGCGCCATACTCGACCCACCACGGCTCCTTGGCGTCGGCCGCGCGACGCTTCCGGAAAACAAGCGCATCCGCCGCCCAGACGGCACCGCTGACCAACAACAGGATCAACAGGATCAATGCAAAATTCACTGGCTCACTCCCCTCTACTTGCCGACACGCAACACAGCAAGGAAAGCCTCCTGTGGAATCTCGACTGACCCGACCTGTTTCATGCGCTTCTTGCCTGCCTTCTGCTTCTCGAGCAGTTTCCTCTTGCGCGAGATATCGCCGCCATAACACTTGGCGGTGACATCCTTGCGCATCGCCTTGACGTTCTCACGGGCAATGATGTTGGCGCCGATGGTGGCCTGGATGGCGACATCGTACATTTGCCGCGGGATCAGCTCACGCATCTTGGCAGCCAGTTCACGCCCGCGATAGATGGCGTTGCTGCGATGCAAAATCACCGACAGGGCATCGACCTTTTCGCCGTTGATCAGGATATCGAGCTTGACCACGTCGGCCGCGCGATACTCTTTGAAGTCGTAGTCGAGCGAAGCGTAGCCACGCGAAACCGACTTCAGGCGATCGAAGAAATCCATCACCACTTCGGCCATCGGCATCTCGTAAACCAGTTGCACCTGACGACCGTGATAGGTCATGTCGACCTGGTTGCCACGTTTCTGGTTGCACAGCGTGATGACGTTGCCCAGGTAGTCCTGCGGAACGAAGACGGTAATGGTGATGATCGGTTCGCGGACCTCCTCGGTCTTTGACAGATCCGGCAGCTTGGCCGGGTTCTCCACCTGAACGATGCTGCCGTCACGCAGCAGGACTTCGTAGACGACCGTGGGTGCCGTGGTGATCAGGTCCTGGTCGAACTCGCGCTCGAGACGTTCCTGGACGATCTCCATGTGCAGCAGGCCGAGAAAGCCACAACGAAAACCAAAGCCGAGCGCCTGCGAGACCTCGGGTTCGTAATGCAGCGAGGCATCGTTGAGCGTCAGCTTCTCGAGTGCGTCGCGTAGCGATTCGTACTGATTGGACTCGACCGGATAGAGGCCGGCGAAGACCTGCGACTTGATTTCCTTGAAGCCCGGGAAGGCCTTGGCCGCCGGCCGATCAAACAGGGTCACCGTATCGCCGACCTTGGCCGCCTGCAGTTCCTTGATCCCGGAGATGATGTAACCGACCTCGCCGGCGCGCAGAGCGTCACGGGGTACCGCTTTCGGGCTGAACACGCCGACCTGATCGCAGAGGTGCGTCGACCCGGTGGCCATCAAGCGTATCTTGTCCTTCGCTCGCAGCGTGCCGTCGAAGACGCGCACCAGCATCACCACGCCGACGTAGTTATCGAACCAGGCGTCGATCAGCAGTGCCTTGAGCGGCGCCTCCGGGTCGCCCTTCGGTGCGGGAATGCGCTCGATGATCGCTTCCAGGACGTCCTCGACACCGAGACCGGTCTTCGCCGACGTCAACACAGCCTCGCTGGCGTCGATGCCGATCACATCCTCGATTTCCTGGCGTGCCTTGTCCGGCATCGCCGACGGCAGATCGACCTTGTTCAGCACCGGCATGACATCGACACCCAGCTCGATGGCCGTGTAGCAATTGGCGACGGTCTGCGCTTCGACGCCTTGTGAGGCATCGACGACCAGCAAGGCCCCTTCACAGGCAGAAAGCGAGCGCGATACCTCATAGGAGAAGTCAACGTGCCCTGGCGTATCGATGAGGTTCAGATTGTAGATCTCACCACTGCGCGCCCGGTACTGCAGTGCTGCCGTCTGGGCCTTGATGGTGATCCCGCGCTCGCGCTCGATGGCCATCGAATCCAGCACTTGCGCCTCCATCTCGCGATCGGAAAGGCCGCCGCAAAGATGGATGATGCGATCGGCGAGCGTCGACTTGCCATGATCGATGTGGGCGATGATGGAGAAATTGCGAATGTGTTGCATGGACCTCGTGTCGGCGCCGTCTCGGCCGCGCCGCCCCTGAAAAAAAGGGTGCCGCTGAGCACCCTTGGTCGAACTGACTGAAGGCGCGGATTCTAGCCGATTTTGCTCAAATAATCACGGACTTTGCCGACATCGAGGAAGTAATGGCAAAGCTCGCGGCCCTCGTGCAACAGCACCGGCACCAATTCATCGTAGCGCTTCTCCAGCGCCGCATCGGCGTCGACATCGAGTACCTCGAGAGCGAAACCCAACTCCTTCGCCAAGGGTCCCAGTGCCACTTCCATGTCCTGACAAAGATGACAGTAGTGCCGTGAAATCAGTGTCAGCCGGGTCGCCTGCTTCACTCGCCACGCCTGTCGGGCAGCCCCTTGATGGTGACAAAAGTCTGCAACTCGCCGCGACGCACGAGCAGCGTCACGTTGGCCGACTTGTCGAGCGCCAGCAGCAGCTTGTTGAATTGCTCGGCGCTGCTCAACTCGGTACTCGTACCGCGCGAGATGATCGCCAGGAGCACATCGCCGGGCCGCAGCTCGGCGCGCGCCGCATTGCCGCGAACGTCCTCGATCAGCAGGCCATGCTTGAGCTTGAGCTCGCGCTTCTGCTCTGCCGTCAGCTCTGACACCACCAGGCCGAGTCGATTGGCGGCGCGCTCGGCCGGCTTGGCATTTCTGGTGGTATTGCTAGCCAGCTTTTCTTCAGGAATTTCACCAACCACCACGCTCAGCTCGCGGCTCGCCCCCTTGCGCCACACTTGCACCGTCACCTTGCTTCCCGGCCTGGTCGCCGCGACGATGCGTGGCAGATCGCTGGAGCTGTTAACGATTCTACCGTCGAATTTCAGGATCACATCGCCGGCCTCGACACCGGCCTTGTCCGCCGGACCGCCGCTCTCGACGGCATTGACCACGGCCCCGGTCGCCTGACCCAAGCCAAAGGACTCGGCCAACTCCTTGCTCACTTCCTGAATGACCACCCCGATGCGACCACGGCTGACCTTGCCAGTGGCGCGTAGCTGGGCCTGTACGTCCATCGCCACGTCGATCGGAATGGCAAAGGAAATGCCCATGAAGCCGCCGGACCGACTGTAGATCTGGGAGTTGATACCGACCACCTCGCCCTGCAGGTTGAACAGCGGCCCGCCGGAATTTCCGGGATTGACCGCCACGTCGGTCTGGATGAAGGGAACGTAGTTTTCCTGCGGTAGCGAGCGCCCCTTGGCGCTGACGATTCCGGCCGTGACGCTGTTGTCAAAGCCGAAGGGCGAACCAATGGCCACCACCCACTCGCCGACCTTGAGCGCGTTCGGGTCGCCAAAGCGCACGCTTGGCAAAGCGTTCGCTTCGATCTTGATCAACGCCACGTCGCTCCGCTTGTCGGCGCCAATGACGCGAGCCTTCAGCTCGCGCTTGTCGGTCAGGCGGACGAGAATCTCGTCGGCCGCATCAACCACATGCGCGTTGGTCAGAATGTAACCGTCGGCGCTGACGATGAACCCTGAGCCGAGAGAACGGCTCTGGAACTCGCGCGGCTCGCCCGGAAAGCCCGGCATCCCGGGCACTCCCGGTTGGCGGGGAATGAAGCGCCGAAAGAACTCGAACATCGGATCGTCTTCATCGAAGGGAAAGGGATGCGCGCCGCGCGCATTGCCGCGCGTGCTCTGGGTGGTACTGATATTGACCACCGCCGGTCCCTGCTTCTCCACCAACTCGGTGAAGTCAGGCAAACCGCGACTCTGCGCTTGCGCGAGCAGCGAAAAAGCGGTCAAGCAAAAAGCGGCAAGCAACTGTTTCATGGCACCAAACACCTCCTGATGGTCACTGTGTCACCGCCAGCCAGAACGGCAGCGGTGCAAGGAATTTGAGGACGACCGGGAAGGACGTCAAGATGTGATCGACGGCTGAAAGCGCGGATCGGCGGCGTCACGCCGTTGCGCGCGCCGCAAGCCCAGCCAGCCGACCAGCAAGCCGGCCAGCGCGCCGCCGATGGCACCTGCTTCGCCGGCAGCCGCCGAACCGGCCAGCGCCCCGAGCAACAGCGCCAGCCACGGGACGGCATAGGCGGCGAGCGCACTGCGGCGAACCGAGCCCTCGCCGACGCGTACGCGCACCCGCGCACCCACCGGGCGCCGCTCAGGGTTGGGCACGCGGAAAGTACGCGGCGTGCTGCACAACAGCTTGGCAAGGTTGTTACCGCCGCAGCCGCCGACTTCACGACAGCGACCGCAACCACTCTCGTCCATGCGTATCAAGGCATGTTCGCCGTCGACGGAGGCCACCGTTCCCCACGCCCCGGTCGATGGCTTGTCGCCCATGGCTACCACCTGCGATCGGCCGAAGTGTCGAGCAGAGGCTTCAATTTCTCAGCGACCGCCTCGCGCGCACGAAAAATACGCGAGCGCACCGTACCAATCGGACAGCGCATGGCCTCGGCAATTTCCTCGTAGCTCAAGCCGTCGATCTCGCGCAGCACGATTGCGTTGCGCAACTCGTCCGGCAGCCCGTCCATCGCGGCATTGATCGTTTCGCCGATCTGCTTGGACTGCAATAGACTTTCCGGCGTATTGATGTCACGCAACTGGCTGGCATCCTCGAAGCTCTCGGCATCCTGGGCATCGAATTCGGTCGATGTCGGGGCGCGCCGCCCCTGCGCAACCAGATAGTTCTTCGCCGTATTGATGCCAATTCTATAAAGCCAGGTATAAAACGCACTGTCGCCCCGAAAGGACGGCAGCGCCCGATAAGCCTTGATGAACGCCTCTTGAGCGACATCGTCGACTTCAGCCCCGTCGCGTACGAAGCGCGACAACAAGCGCCCGAGCTTGCGCTGGTATTTTGCGACCAGGAGCTCGAAAGCGTGCTTGTCCCCGGCCTGTGCGCGTTCGACCAGTAGCTGGTCAATCTCGCGTTCACTCATGCTCTCTGCTTATCCTGTTGAAGACGATATCGATAGTCGGGCAAAAGTATAGCGCAAGCCTTCCATTGTCATCGTAACAGTGCGTGAGCAACGGCCATCGCCCTGGCTGGCCTGAAAATTGCCGCACGATGCCGCGCCATTGCCGTGCGGTGCACATGCTATAGTTGCAGCCCCTTCCTGGCAGGATCTCCGGCGTGCCGCATTGCTCCGACGTTCTCATCATTGGCAGCGGCCTGGCTGGACAGGCGGCCGCACTGCGGCTGGCGCAGTCGCGCAAGGTCACGCTGGTCAGCAAGCGCGCCCTGGAAGACAGCGCCTCGAGTTGGGCACAGGGCGGAATCGCGGCGGTGCTCGACAATCGCGACTCGATCGAAGCGCATATCCGTGACACGATCAGCGCCGGCGCTCTGCTCAACGACCCGCGCGCCACGCGCTTCGTGATCGAGAACGGGCGCCGTGCAGTCGACTGGCTGATTGAACAGGGCGTCCCGTTTACGCGCGATCAGGACGGCTACCATCTGGCCCAGGAGGGCGGTCACAGTGCCCGGCGCGTCATCCATGTCGCCGACGCCACCGGCCTGGCCGTTCAGACCACCCTGACGCACAAGGTTCGCCAGCATCCGAACATCACGATCCTCGAACAGCATATCGCCGTCGACCTGATTGGCGGCGAAAAGCTCGGGCTACAGGAGCGCCGCTGCTACGGTGCCTATGTCCTGGATACCGCCAACGGCGACGTGTTGACACTGGGCGCTCGACACACCCTGATCGCCACTGGTGGCGCCGGAAAGGTCTATCTCTACACCACCAATCCGGACACTTCCACCGGCGACGGCATCGCCATGGCCTGGCGTGCCGGCTGCCGGGTGGCCAACATGGAGTTCATCCAGTTTCATCCGACCTGCCTCTACCATCCGCAAGCCAAGTCCTTCCTGATTTCGGAAGCGGTTCGTGGCGAGGGCGGACGACTGTTGCTGCCTGATGGCAGGCGCTTCATGCCCAGGCATGATGCGCGCGCCGAACTTGCGCCCCGCGACGTCGTCGCGCGGGCCATCGATTTTGAAATGAAGAAGCGCGGCCTGGACTGTGTCTACCTCGACATCTCGCACAAGCCAGCCGCCTTTCTCGCCGAGCACTTCCCGAACATCATGGCGCGCTGCCTCGAATTGGGTATCGACATTACCCGCCAGCCGATCCCGGTGGTTCCGGCGGCGCACTATACCTGCGGCGGAGTCCTTACCGACCTGCGCGCACGCACCGACGTCGCCGGCCTCTACGTCGCCGGCGAAGCGTCCTGTACCGGCTTGCACGGCGCCAATCGTCTGGCCAGCAACTCGCTGCTCGAATGTCTGGTGTTCGCCGAAGCGGCCGCCAATGACATTCTCCAACAAGCCGACAGCCAGCTACCGGAGCTACCGCCCTGGGACGACAGCCGTGTCAGCGATCCTGATGAAGAAATCGTCATCGCCCACAACTGGTATGAACTGCGGCGCTTCATGTGGGACTACGTCGGCATCGTGCGCACCACCAAGCGCCTGCAGCGCGCGCAGAACCGAATTCGCCTGCTGATCCGTGAGATCGACGACTTCTACTCACTTTTCCGCGTCAGCCACGACTTGATCGAGCTACGCAATCTGGTGGTGACCGCCGACCTGATCATTCGCTGCGCACTGCGCCGTCATGAAAGCCGCGGCTTGCACTCCAGCCGCAATTACCCCGAGACGCTGGAGCGGGCGCGCAACACCGTACTCAGGCGCCGCCGCCCGCCCGCTGATCACTAAAATCCGCCCGCCAGCGTAGCCACAGGCGAAGCACGCGGAACTGCTCGCTCGGCATGCTGTCGGGCAACAGCGCAAGCGTCTCCAGCCGACCCGACTCGCCATCGCGGACGCGCAAGACGAGCAACTGACTGAAAACGACCGAGTCCGGCTGAACGCGTACGAAAACCTGCTCGCCACTGGCCAATTGACAGCTCAGTTCACCGCTTGCCGCAAGGCACAGACCGACGACTCTCGAGGTTCGGAAAATCTGCCGCCACAGCGACACCGCAAGGATCGCCAGCAACAGACAGCGAATGCTCAGAGGCCAGGGCAAGACAAAGAGGCTGGCCGCAGCCAGCCCGTGCAGAACGACCGTCAGGACCCGCAGCAGACGCGAGCGGCGCAGGGCAATCGCGATCGGGAACTGCATGCCACGCGCGCGCCCGTCTGGACGGCAGGAACTAGATCCGCTTGAAGACCACGGTGGCGTTGGTGCCGCCGAAGCCGAAGGAGTTCGAAATGGCGACATCGATCTTCAGCTGACGGGCCTCGTTGGCGCAGTAGTCGAGATCGCAGGACTCGTCCTGGTTGAAGATGTTGATGGTCGGCGGCGACACCTGATGATAGACCGCCAGCACCGAAAACAGCGCCTCGACGCCACCGGCAGCGCCCAGGAGATGGCCGGTCATCGACTTCGTCGAATTGACCACCAGTTTTTTGGCATGCTCGCCGAAAGCACGCTTGACGGCAATGGTTTCCGCCTTGTCGCCCAGGGGCGTCGAAGTCCCATGTGCATTGACGTACTGCACATCGTCGGGATTCAGCTGCGCGTTACGCAAGGCATTGTCCATGCAACGCGCTGCCCCCTCACCGTCGTCGCACGGTGCGGTGATGTGGTTCGCATCGGCACTCATCCCGAAACCCGCCAGCTCGCAATAGATGCGCGCGCCACGCGCCCTGGCGTGCTCGTATTCCTCGAGCACCACGACGCCTGCGCCTTCACTGAGTACGAAGCCGTCACGGTCGCGGTCCCACGGACGGCTCGCCGTCTGCGGATCGTCGTTGCGCGTGGAGAGGGCACGCGGAGCGCAAAAGCCTCCCAGACCCAACTTCGACAGACAACCCTCAGCGCCACCGGCAATCATCACATCGGCATCGCCATATTCGATCAGGCGGCCCGCATCACCAATGCTGTGCGTCCCCGTCGAACAGGCGCTGACCAGCGAGATGTTGGGGCCCTTGTAGCCATACATGATCGACAGGTTGCCTGAGATCATGTTGATGATCGAACCGGGAACGAAAAACGGCGACACCTTGCGAACGCCTCCTGCCGCAAAATCGTCGCAGGTGTTTTCGATCATCGGCAGACCGCCGATACCCGAACCGATCGAAACGCCGACGCGCTCGGCTTGCGCCGGGTGCGCGTCCAGCCCGGCGTCGCGGATCGCCTGAATGCCTGCCGCCATACCGTAATGGATGAAGACATCCATGCGGCGCGCTTCCTTGACCGAAAGATACTGGCCGATATCGAAGTCCCGCACTTCGCCGGCAATCTGAACGGGAAAGCTGGACACATCAAAACGAGTGATGCGGTCGATACCGGAGCGTCCGGCAATGATGTTCTGCCAGGCCGTTTCAACCGAATTGCCAACCGGAGAAAGGATACCAAGGCCAGTGATAAC
>LBIU01000460.1 GCA_000987445.1 Candidatus Accumulibacter adiacens
GCATGTTTCTGGCGCCGGGAACCGAGCAGCAAAGAAAACGTGATTAGGCGGGGCGATCGCCGCTCGGCGATCGCCCGCTTGCTTGGCCGCTGGCGCAGCCGAAGCCGGCGGATGGTCGCGCTCGAAGCCTTGCCCTGCATTCCGGTCGCGGCACAGAGCGTGCGCACGCTCTCTGGCCCGGATGAGTTTCGCGAGACGCTTCTGGCCCTGATCGCTGCTGCCCGCGAGCGGATTCTGATCAGCGCGCTCTATCTGCAGGACGATGATGCCGGCCGCGAGGTGCTCTCCGCGCTGTATGCCGCCAAGGCCGCACGACCGGCATTGCAGATCGCCCTCTTCGTCGATTGGCACCGTGCCCAACGTGGTCTGATCGGCAAGGCGCGCAGTGCCGGCAATGCCGCTCTGTACGCGGAAATGGCGGACCGTCTCGGGCCGGGCGTGCCGATCTACGGTGTACCGGTGCAGAGGCACGAGCTGTTGGGGGTGATGCATCTGAAGGGTTTCATCGTCGACGACGCCGTTCTCTACAGCGGTGCCAGCATCAACGATATCTACCTCCATCGGCAGCAGCGCTATCGGCTGGATCGCTATCATCTGATCGACAGTCGTCCACTCGCCGACAGCCTCGCCGGCCTTCTTCTTGAGGTGCTGCGGCCGAATGCGGCCGTGTGCCCGCTGGATACCGTGCGCCGAGCAAAGACCTCGTCACTGCGTCCCGCGATTGCCAAGCTGCGGCGAACGCTTGCGAAAAGCAGCTACCCCATCGCTCCCGATTGCATCGCCGCGCCCGCTTCGAGCGGCCCGGGCCAGGTCTGCGTTACGCCGCTGCTTGGCCTGGGGCGCGCCAACCCGCTCAATACCGTGGTGCTGCAGCTGATCGAGCGCGCCGAGCGACGCCTGGTCATCTTTACGCCCTATTTCAACCTCCCGCGCCCGGTGCGCCGGGCGATCGACGAGAAGATTCGGCAGCGCTGCAAGGTGAGCATCGTCGTTGGTGACAAGACGGCCAACGACTACTACATCCCGGTTGACCAGCCCTTCTCGGCGATTGGCGCGCTGCCGTACCTCTACGAAGCCAATTTGCGTCGCTTCTGCAAGACCCACCAGAAGGCCGTCGATCAGGGGATTCTCGATGTCTACCTCTGGCGGCACGATAAGCACAGCTTTCACCTGAAGGGGCTGCTGGTCGACGACGATTACACCCTGCTCACCGGCAGCAACATCAACCCGCGGGCGTGGCGTCTCGATCTCGAGAACGGGCTGCTTGTTCACGATCCGCAGTGCTGCCTGCGCGAGCAGCACGAAGCAGAGCTCGCGCGCATCCTGGCGCAGGCTCTGCGGCTGGATCACCACCGCGCGCTCGACGCTGTCGATAGCTACCCGGCGCCGGTCCAGCGCCTGCTCAAGCGCCTGGCTCGTACGCGTACCGATCACCTGGTGAACCAACTCCTCTGATCGACCATGCGCTGCCAAGGGCGCTGC
>LBIU01000461.1 GCA_000987445.1 Candidatus Accumulibacter adiacens
CCCCCGGCAACGACATCCTTTTCGGCAGCGGTCGCCATGCGCCCGACGCGGCCGAAGGACAAGGCGGACCCACGCGCCAGGTTCCCGGCACCCGTGACGCCTGCCGCGCTGACGAGCGACACGGCGCCAGCCGATCCACACCGGCCGCACCTGCCATCTGGCGCCAACGGCGGCTATGGCCAACGTCCAGACCGTCGCCGAGCCACGCCCTTTGGCAGGTCTTCGGCCAACCCGGTCATTGGTGCCTTGTGGCCCCCCTGTGTCAGAGTAGTTGCCTTACGACTTGGGAGTTGAGCCAGTGGGCGGTCTACATTCGCAAACTACCGTTCGTCTCAACATGGTCATGGCTTGCATACGGCATTTATCTGCTTGCCATTCCCTCGCGGCCCAACTGCCGCTTCCACTCTGATCCGGCCTTTGATGCTCGGCCTCGGCGGTTTCCCATCGAGCTGGCCGCAGCCGGATAACTGCGGAATCCAGCGCGCCGCGCTGACTGGCCGCCGGCGCTATCCTCCCCATCGATGGCGAGTCTGCCTGCAAGGATTACCCAGGCTGGCGGATCGAGAACGGGAAGGCTAGATCGATGTCCACCGCAGCATGACCGGTAGCGATGACCTTAGGCTGATCAGCACCCTGCTCCAAACCGGCCCGCTGGCCGTGATTACCGGCGCCGGAGTCAGCACGGCCAGCGGCATTCCCGCCTACCGCGACCAGAATGGCCAATGGCTGCAGTCGAAGCCGATTCAGCATCAGGAATTCCTGCGCTCCGAAGCTGTGCGCCGGCGCTACTGGGCACGCAGTTTTGTCGGCAGGCTGACCATGGGGCAGGCCGAGCCCAACCCGGGACACCGGGCATTGGCTGATCTCGCGGCGCTCGGCGCGATCAGTGCGCTGATTACCCAGAACGTCGATGGTCTGCACCAGAAGGCGGGCAGCGTCGGGGTAATCGAACTGCACGGCGGGATCGACCGAGTGCGCTGTCTGAGATGCCAGGAGATCTACCCGCGCAGCACCCTGCAGGGCTGGCTGCGCTTGGCCAATCCAGGCTTCGACACCGATTCGGCGCACCGCTTCCGGGTCGCGCCGGATGGCGACGCACATCTTGAAGACGCGTCTTATGCCGGTTTTAGCGTACCCGACTGTCCTTCCTGCGGCGGCGTGTTAAAACCGGACGTGGTCTTCTTTGGCGACAACGTGCCGCGCGAACGGGTGGCACACGCTGCCCGCGCGATTGAAGTGGCGGCCGGACTCCTGGTGGTCGGGACGTCGCTGACGGTTTATTCGGGTTTTCGTTTTGCCGATCAGGCACACAAACTCGGCAAGCCGGTGTATGCCATCAACCGGGGCGCCACCCGCGCCGATCCGCTACTCACCGGCAAGGTAGAGGCGGACTGCGGCGAGACGCTCGCCCGCCTTCTGCGCGATTTCTCGCCAGGGCCTCTTGCGGAGATTTGCGGATGAAGCAACGTTCTTCTTTCTGCAGCCGCGCCTGCTCGAACTGATTCCACTACTCACCCTGCCGCCCCTGCTGTCCCTGCTCGCCGGCTGTACCCGCATCGGTTCCCCTCGGCGCAACAGCGCCTGCTTGAAGATCGGCAGAAAGGCCTTGGTGTTCTCGGCCAGGGCGAAGGCGGCGTAGGGGGATGACCCGCGTGGCATCATCAATAAAAGCAATCAGATAGGCATTGTGCGCTGACCCCGTTCGCCGGTGTCGACGGTGGGGCCATGCATGACATCGCTCATCCACAACTCGCCGGCCTGGGCGAAGGAAAAGCGCCGACGGTCTTGCTCAGAAGGCTCCGCCGTCTTGCGCACCAGGCCGCTACGGCTGAACAGACGATGGACGGTTGAGCGCGGCACGGGTTGCGCCTCGGTGACGATCCCACGTTCGAAGGGCCCCGGATGAGTTGCGGAATGGACAACTGGCGCAACTCGTCCTCTAGGGCGATCAGATGATCGGACACGAGCGGCGGCGGAGCACGGGAGCGACCGCGATCGGAGCGGGGTTGTGGCAGCAATCCTCCGAGTCTGGCGTATCGATGTTGGCCTTGGACAGGAGGCGCAAGTGTTCATGAAAAAAACTTGCCTCAGCGCGCCCCGTTTCGCAGAAATTGGTTTTTCCCGAAGGGCCGCTCCCCACCCTATTGTGGCCGCTCGCCAGGGGTCAGGCAGCGCTTGCGGTGCCATTTGAC
>LBIU01000462.1 GCA_000987445.1 Candidatus Accumulibacter adiacens
AGCGCATAGACCTTTGCTTCCCAGGGAAAAATACCCTCGCGAGCGACCCACTCGGCGGGAATATCTCGTTCCTGCGCAATCTCGCGCCAGCGCTTTCCGGCGGGCGTGGCCGGCCAATTGGGAACCCGATACTCGTTGCTGCCTGCTCTGCCCGAATCGAAGTCGGAGAAGTTAGCGACGACGACGACCTGCTGCTCGCTGCCGAATCGTCCGCGGCGCCAGACCAGCACGCGCTTGCCGTCGTTGAAATCGACATGGATGAACTCGGTGTCGTTGACGGACAAGGCCTCATACGATGTGCGGAACTTCACCAAGCGCGACACGTAATCGAAAATCCGACGCCGAAAGGGGTGTTCCAGCCGGCCGTAATTGACCGCGTCCCGCTGCTTGGGCGGATGGCTCACGCTGAGGTCGTGTTCGTCCGCGAACTCGTCCCCCGCGAAAATCATGGGGATGCCGACGGCCGTCAGCAAGCAGGCAAAGGCCAGCTTGATCCGCTCCTCCTTGGCAAAAATGCCGTCCAGAAAGTTGTACAGTCGCTCATTGCGAAAGCCCTCGACATCGTGACTGCCGACATAGTTCACGGCCTGGGCTCCGTCGCTGAAGCCGATCAGCCGGCAATCGATCAGTTTGCGAATCGACCACTCGAAGCTCGGCTCTTCGTCGTCGTTGCGGCCACGGATGGCGTTGCGCACCATGCGCTTGAAGTCCTCGTTCCAGAGTCCATCCAGGCGGTGCTGCCGGAGCAGCTCGAGTGGGACCGAAAGCTCCTCGCCAACGACGATAAAGTTTTCCTCCGCTCCGCCACTGGCTACCCATGTCTGCCGGGCCAGATCCTTGAACTCTTGCACGAAGTCCCAGTTGGCGACATTGTTGACGCTGTCCATCCGAACGCCATCGACGCCGTAGTTTGCCAAGCTGTGGAGCAGGTATGCCTTCATGAGCTGGCGAGCCGGGTAAATGCTGGCCGTGTTGCCGCTGATGGGGTCGTAGGCGGTGACAGCGCGGCCGTAACGCCACAGCTTGCCGCCGAAGGCATCGCGCACGCCCTGATTGCTCGACTGGAAGCGCTCAGGATCATTGGGAGATCGATCCGGGTCGATATGAAACTCCGCGAAGTTGATGTTCTCCATCGCCGCGCGGGTGCCGAAGGCCATCACGACGTCGATGAAGAAACGGATGCCGAGTGCATGGCAGGCATTGACGAGGGCGACCAGATCCGTATTGGATGTCGGCGATGAGTTGCCAATCGGGAAGCCAAGGTCATAGTCCGGAGCGAAGTAGTTACTGGTTGCATATCCCCATTCGCGCTCGACGAAACTGTCCGCGATAGGCAACAGTTCCAGGGCGTTGATGCCGAGTTCCTGCAGGTGACTACGACCGGAGCACAATGCGGACATGCCCGTGAAATTCGCCGCCACGGCATTTGCGTCGACCAGGGCGAGCACGTCGCGAAACGTCCCGACGCCGACCTGCGGATCGCCACTGACGTTGATTCTCGACCAGGAGGTCGGTAGTTCGTAGATGACGATTTGATTATTGGCCCGGCCGGCGGCGAGCGGACCGACTGGCGCGAAGGTTTCACCGGCCGCATCGCAAGCGAGGAGCTCTCCGCCCTGGAACTTGATCACCGCGGCAGGGTCCTGATCCTCGGACTTGTAGGGACCGGGAAGCGGATCGGCCAGCAGGCGCCAGTCCACCGTTAGCGCCGTCGGGTCGGTGCAAAGGATGCGGCTGCCGTTGCGGCTTGGGCTGCTGTCGGTGATCTCGAACCAGTAATGATAGACTTGGCTGTCGGTCAGCCCGCAGGCGGAGGCTTCGATCGCCCACAGATCCGTCGTTCCGGGCAATAACTTGAGCTCGAATGCACGCCGATTGGCCAGCGTGGGCGGATTGCCATGCTGGAATTCTCCGATAACAAGTCTGGGCGCGACCGTGACATTGGCGGGGCGCCAAAGAACGAACGCGTGTTGCTTTCTTTGGATGAGATCGGGTTGCATGGAATCCTCCGCTCATTTTTTCGGTGTCAACTGCAACCTCGACTTGCCCAAGACCAACGAGGCGGCGCTTGAGTGGCTTCGCAGCAGAGCCGCATCCTCCGCCGCTATTTTCCAATTCAGGCATGAGTCTGAAGGAGCGAGGGTCTCGGAGAGCTTGGGAGATGGGCTGACGGTTGAATGTGGGTCGTGTAGAGGGATTGAAGTGACTGCGGAGGCCGAGCTCAGAGGGTTGGTTTTCCGGGGTTCATGAACGCTTTCGTCCAAGGAGCCGCTGATCAATAGGCCGAAGACGCTTGACCGGCCGCCGGGAAGTGGAGGTTTCCAATCGGCTAGTGCGTACTGCCGAGCACCATAGCGAGTCTAGGTGGCGTGCTGGCACATTTCAAGATCGATTTTCTTCCACGCGCTCTGTCACAGCACCTCCGTCAATTCTTTCGCCACCTCATCGCCCCGCGTCCCGATTCCTCCGGCCGACTTGCCACGAACTGGCCAGCGCTGCGCGACCTTGAGATCCCTCGCGGCTCTACCTAAGATAAAAAAAGGGCGAGAACGGCATGATCGCTGCGCGGGACGGTTGGAGGGACGTGTTTCTGTTTCGTGTTTAGTAGTGCCGTCGGCGGAAACAGGCCTTTGCTGCTAGCACGGAGGCTGGGATGTTCGATGCTTTCATATCCTATTCGCGTCATGACGACAGTGCTGTCAAGAGCCTCGTAGCCGCATTGGAAGCGGCGGGCTTCGATTGTTGGCGAGACACCGAGGACCTGCCAGCTGGGGAGGTGTGGCGAGACGAGTTGCGGGAAGCGATCGTCGACTCAGACAACCTGCTCTTCGTCATCAGCCCGGAGTCGATCGCCTCGCCGTATTGCGATCTGGAGCTGAAGTTCGCGCTCGAGCACAAGAAGCGTATCTTCCCCGTCCTCTACCGACCGTTGAAGCAGGGTCAACAGTTGCCCGCGATCCTCGCCGAGCGCCAGTGGCTGGATGTGAATTGGGGCAGCATGGATGCCGAGAGGATCGGGAGAGCGATGCGCAGTGAGGCGAAGTGGCGAGCTCTCGGTACCGATTATCTGCGGCGGGCAAGCAACTGGGATAAAAAGATTGGGGGCCTTCTGCCTCGCGAGGAGCTTGAGGCAGCCGGGGCCTGGATGGAGGCCGGCACCAGAATGGATCCCGGTATGGATGAGCGGCAAATTCGTTATATCGAAAGAAGCAGGGCGTATCATCTTGAGCAGGCCGAGCATTACAAGGAGCTGCATGCGAAAACCCTCGTGCGGCAGCTTGCGGCGCAGGCCGAGGTGATGGTGAGCCAGCGCGGCCAACTCTTGGAGGCGGCGGCGCTTCTCGCCGTAGAGTCGATGCGACGTTTTCCGTCCTTCGCTGGCGATCGTGTCTTGCGCAAGGTGCTCGCTCTGTTACCACGGCAGGTTGCCGAGATCTCATGGGCGAAACAACCCGAAGACCTGCGGGTGCGCTCCGCCGTCTTAAGTCCTGGCGGCGACTACGTGGCGGTGCTAAGGGAGACCGGTGACGTTTCGGTCTGGCGTTGCCGGACCGGTGATGAGGTATCCCGGTTCCGACCCGAGGCATGCCATGTCCTTAGGTTTCGTCCCCGCTCGGATCAGATCCTCTCCGTCGGCAAAGAGGCCCGCGTGTGGAGCTTAAAGGACGGCACCGAACTCTCGCGGCTGGACCACGAACGGGTGAGCGATGCCGCATTCAGCGCGGATGGAGGATTTCTCGCCACCGTGGGTGGGGATTCAAGAACACGCATCTGGGACACGGACGACTATCGCGCGTTCGCCGATTACCAAAATGCTCAGCCGATGCAGCATGCGGCCATTGCTCCGGGAGCAAGAGAGCTCGTCACCTGGCGTCAGGGTCTGGTGGAGTTTTTCCGGACCCCTGGAAAGGGAGGGCAGCAATGGGATTGCGGAGCACACGGGGGGGTGGTGTTTGAGTATGACCCGACCGGCCATTACCTCTCTTGCGTCTCGCCCAGTGACTACACCGCCACCCTTTTCGATGTTCGCACCAAGCAGGAACTGCTCTTCGAGGAGCGCCACTGGCACGCCGCCTTCAGCGGAGACGGCAAATACTACGCCCTGGCGAGCCCGGAATGGGATGCGAGCAGCTATTTTCTTCCCAGTTGCTGGTGGGCCGGGCACTATTGGAAGAGCACCGGGCGGGGAACCCTCGTACGCGAGCACAAGCACGGCCGCGTGAGCTGTCGCCAATGCGAGTCGGTACACCACGACGACAGCGTCAACAGGGTGGCCCTGAGTCGCACCGGCTGTTACCTGGCCACGACCAGCCGAGACGGTACGGCTCGCGTGTGGGAGACGCGGCGTGGCCGCGAGGTCCTGCGCTTGGTGGAAGGAGTCGTCGGACATGTCCGGGCGCTGGTGTTTTCCGAAGACGAGCATCTCGTAACCGGGTTGGTCGAGGGGGGGTGCCGCACCTGGGAGACGACGGGTCATCGGCAGGTTGCCGCGCTGAGACATCGCGACGCGGTCCTAGACGTGGCTTTCAGCGCTGATGGGCAGTACGCCGCCACCACGAGCCAGGATGGAACGACGCGCGTTTGGACGATCCCCGAAGGACTGGACGTGCAATTGATCGAGACGCCCCGCCCCATGTTGAGCCAGGGTGCGGTCTCTCTAGACCTTGATGGCACCAAGATGCTGGTCGATGGCAGGCAGATTTGGGAGGTGGCGACCGCGACTTGTTGCGGCGCCCTCACTGAGGACGCGAATCAGAAGATTGTTGCGATGAGTCTCGATTGGCGGCACGCACTCGTTGCCCATCCGGATCATTCTGTTGCTTTGATCCTGCTTGCTGGCGGCCAATCTCTGGGTTGTCTCGATTCCTTCGACACCGACATCGTTTGCGGCACCCTAAGCATGCAGTCCGGAAGAGCGGCGATCGCCGTGCGCGACCAGGGCGTTTGCATCTGGGCGTGGGAGAAAGGGAGCAAGTTAACCTGGTTGGCGCGGGACACGGACGTTGCAGCAGTCAACTTCGGAATGAGCGGTGGGAAACTGGCAATAGTCGAATCCGGCGAGACGGGGGCTGTTCTCGTCTTCGACCTTTCCGCTCCAGGCAACGCGGATCAGGCGGATCGGGTCCAAGTCTTTTACCACGGCTCGAAAGTCCACAGCGCGATCCTGGACCCAGACGAGCGGTTCCTTTTAACTTCCACCCATGATCGGTCGGCCGAGATCTGGTCACTCGAGACCAAAGAGCGCATCTGCAGGTTCGAGCATGACGCTGACGTCAAGAAGGCCATCTTCAGTCCCGATGGACGGTATGTGCTCTCCGCTGGCGGACGCAGCGACCGAACCGCGCGCCTTTGGTACTGGCGTCCACAAGACCTGCTGAACGAGGCGTGCTCGCGCATCAGCCGCGACCTCACCCGGGAGGAATGGGAAAGGTATTTCGGGGATGAGGCGTATCGCCGGACTCGAGAACTCGATGAGGAAGTTATCCGATGGTGACCACATTCGAACAGGCGCTGACCATTTACGAGTCCAAAGACTATACGCGGGCTCGTCGCCTACTGGTCCCGTTAGCGGAGCAAGGCGATGCGCGGGCACAGGCTGTCCTCGGGGATATGTGCTTGGACGGCCATGGCGCTGCGCCGGACAACACCGCCGCGCTGCAGTACTACCGCGCCGCGGCTGAGGCAAACGAGCCTCACGCTCAAAATAGGCTCGGACACCTGTTTGCCGAGGGCTTGGGCGTTGCAAGGGATCCCGAGGCGGCGATGGTCTGGTTCGAGAAGGCCGCCCATCAGAGTCATGCGATGGCCCAGTACAACCTTGGTTTCATGTATCACTGCGGCCCGGTAGAGGTCCGGGATCTCCAAGCGGCGCAGTATTGGTACGAGAAGGCCTCCGCTCAGGGCTATGCGGCTGCACAATATCAGTTGGCCAGGATGTACGCGACCGGGCAGGGTGTTCCGGCCAGCAGCAAGAAAACCCTCTTCTGGCTGAATGCGGCGGCGCAAGGCGGTTGGCCGGAAGCGCAGGACAAGCTGGGCTTCCTCTATGAGAGCGGTGGCGACGTAGAGCAGGATTGGGTGGAAGCCAGGCATTGGTATGAACGAGCTGCAGCGAGCGGCTACGGGCCCTCCTTGTTCAAGCTGGGTCATCTGCACAGAAGAGG
>LBIU01000463.1 GCA_000987445.1 Candidatus Accumulibacter adiacens
GTGCCGCGCAAGCGGCCTCGGCGGCGGCATTGCGGTAGAATGCGCGCTTCGTTGTCAAGCAGGAAACGCGCCGTGAATGGCATCACCATCGCCCTCTCGAAGGGCCGAATTTTTGAAGAAACGCTGCCGCTGTTGGCGGCCGCCGGCATCGAGCCGCTCGAGGATCCCGAGACCTCGCGCAAGCTGATCATTCCGACCACCCGCGACGATGTGCGTCTGGTCATCGTCCGCGCCACCGACGCGCCGACCTACGTCCAGTACGGCGCTGCCGACCTCGGCGTGGCGGGCAGGGATGTCCTGCTCGAACACGGCAGCGAGGGGCTCTACCAGCCGATCGACCTGAAAATCGCCAAGTGTCGAATGATGGTCGCCATCCCCGCCGGCTTCGACTACAGCAACGCCGTCCGGCAGGGGGCGCGACTCAAGGTGGCCAGCAAGTACGTCAATATCGCGCGCGAGCACTTCGCCGCCAAGGGCGTGCATGTCGACCTGATCAAGCTCTACGGCTCGATGGAACTGGCACCGCTGGCCGGTCTCGCCGACGCCATCGTCGATCTGGTGTCCACCGGCAGCACGCTGAAAGCCAACAATCTGGTCGCCGTCGAGCACGTCATGGACATCTCGTCACGGCTGATCGTCAACCAGGCAGCGCTGAAGCTGAAGCGTGAAGCGCTGGAGCCGATTCTCGACGCCATCGCCGCCGTGGTCGAGCAATGATCGCCATCAAGCGCCTGAGCAGCAGCGAGCCCGATTTCGCGACCGAACTCGACCGCCTGTTGGCTTTCGAGGCCACCCAGGACGAAGCCATCGAGCGAACGGTCGCCGCCATCCTCGCCGACGTCAAAGCCCGCGGCGACGCAGCGGTGATCGAGTACACGCGACGCTTCGACGGCTTGCAGGCGCCGTCGATGGCGGCCCTGGAAATCCCCCAGCCAGCGCTGCAGGCAGCGCTGGCCGAGCTTCCCGGCGAGCAGCGCGAGGCGCTCCAAGCCGCGGCCAGCCGCGTGCGCAGCTACCATCAGCGGCAGACGGTGCATAGCTGGCAATATGAAGAAGATGGCGAGGGAACGCGCGGCACCATGCTCGGCCAGAAGATCACGCCGCTCGACCGCGTCGGCCTCTACGTGCCCGGCGGCAAGGCCTCCTACCCGTCGTCGGTGCTGATGAACGCCATCCCGGCGCGCGTCGCCGGCGTCGGCGAATTGATCATGGTCGTGCCGACCCCGGGCGGGGAACAGAACCGGCTGGTCCTCGCCGCCGCAGCGCTGGCCGGCGTCGATCGCGTATTCACCATCGGCGGCGCGCAGGCGGTTGCCGCGCTGGCCTATGGCACGCAGACCGTTCCGCAAGTAGACAAGATCGTCGGTCCCGGCAATGCCTATGTCGCCGCGGCCAAGCGCCGCGTCTTCGGCGTCGTCGGCATCGACATGGTCGCCGGCCCGTCGGAGATCCTGGTGATCTGCGATGGCCACACCGACCCCGAGTGGGTGGCGATGGACCTCTTTTCGCAGGCCGAGCACGACGAACTGGCACAATCGCTGCTGCTTTGTCCGGACGCCGCGTATATCGAACGCGTCGCGGCAGCGCTCGAAAAGCTCCTGCCGAGCATGCCGCGCCAGCAGGTGATCCGCGCCGCACTGGAGAATCGCGGCGCGCTGATCCAGGTGCGCGATCTCGACGAGGCCTGCCGGATCGCCAACCGCATTGCTCCCGAACACCTCGAGTTGTCGATCGAAGACGCCGACGCCTGGGTGGACAAGATCGACCATGCTGGCGCGATCTTCATCGGCCGCTACACCTCGGAGTCGCTGGGCGACTACTGTGCGGGTCCGAACCACGTCCTACCGACCTCCGGCAGCGCGCGCTTCTCGTCACCGCTCGGCGTCTATGACTTCCAGAAACGGACCAGCCTGATCCGCGTTTCGCAGGCGGCGTCGAAAACCCTGGGACGCATTGCCGCGACGCTGGCCTACGGCGAAGGCCTGCCGGCGCACGCCCGCTCCGCCGAGTATCGCATCGAGAGTTGACCGGCAGCGCGCGCTTCGGCGCCGCAGTCAAACGCTCACGCTCTCGGACTCCCTGGCGCTCAGGCCAAAATCTCGCGCAGGGCCTCGAGCAGCCGGTCGCCCTGGGCGTCGGTACCGACGGTGATGCGCAGGTGCTGGTCGATGCGCGGCAGCTTGAAGTGGCGAACGATGATCCCGCGCCGGCGCAGCGCGGTGGCCAGTTCAGCCGCATCCTGCTGCCGGTGACGCGCAAAGACGAAGTTGGCCGCCGACGGCAAGACCGCAAAACCCAGCCCCGACAGGGCGGTGCACAAGGCCTCGCGGCTGCGCATCACCGCTTGCCGGGTGCCGTCGAAATACGCCTGGTCGCCGATCGCGGCGACGGCACCGGCAATCGCCAGGCGATCCAGCGGGTAGGAGTTGAAGCTGTTCTTGACGCGGTCCAGCGCCTCGATCAGCGCGCACTGCCCGACCGCGTAGCCGACGCGCAGCCCGGCCAGCGAGTGCGCCTTGGACAGGGTGCGCACGACCAGCAGGTTCGGGTGCTCATTGACCAGCGCAATCGCCGACTCGCCGCCGAAGTCCACATAGGCTTCATCGACGACGACGACCGACTGGCGATGCCTGGCCAGCAGGCGGGCGATCTGGTCCAGCGGCAACAAACAGCCCGTCGGCGCATTCGGGTTCGGGAAGATGATGCCGCCATTGGGCGCCACATAGTCGTCGACACGGATCGCGAAATGCTCATCCAGCGGCACCGTCGCATAGGCCACCTCGTGCAAGCCGCAATAGACCGGATAGAAGCTGTAGCTGATGTCGGGAAAGAGAATCGGCAATTCGTGCTTGAGCAGGGCCATGAACGCGTGTGCCAGCACCTCATCCGAGCCGTTGCCGACGAAGACCTGCTGCGCGCTGATGCCGAAATCGGCAAAACGGGCGGCAACGGCTTCCTTGAGGCGATCCGCGCCCGGATCCGGATACAGTCGCAACTGCTCGCCGCCGTTGCGCAGCTCTTCGGCAATCGCCTCTGCCACGCGCGGCGACGGCGGATAGGGATTCTCGTTGGTGTTCAGCTTGAGCAGCTGTGCCAACTTCGGCTGCTCGCCCGGAACATAGGGCGTCAGGCGATG
>LBIU01000464.1 GCA_000987445.1 Candidatus Accumulibacter adiacens
GCGCCGGTGGCGACCAGCGAGCCGCCGGCGGCCTTGATTGCCTGCTCGGCGCTGCCGAGCACGTCGCGTCCAAAGGGGTCGTCCTGATAGAGGATGGCAAAGCTGCTGTAGCCGGTGGTGGCATACTGATCGACGATCTTCTGCACCTCTGCCGCGTAGGTGGCGCGGGTCATGAACAGCAGCGGGTCGTTGCGCTGAACCACCGAGGCCGCGCCGGTGCGCACGGCGACCAGCGGAATGCCCGCTTCGCTGAGCACCTTGTTTTCGAGAATGGCCTCGACGTTGCCGGTGCCGACAAAGCCGAAGAAGGCCACCGGTTGCGACTTTTGCAGTATTTCTCGTGCCAGGCGAATGGTCTCCGCAGTCTTGTAGCCATCGTCTTTGGAGAGCAGGCGGATCTTGGCACCGTGAATTCCGCCGGCGGCATTGACGGCATCGAAATAGAGCTGGGCACCGGCGCGCATATGCGTTCCGGTCGGTGCCAGCGGGCCGCTGAATGGGGCCACCTGGCCGACAACGACTTCGGCGGCATTGGCGTTCAGCGAGGCCAGTCCGATGAGGATCGCCGCCAATCCTCTGGCCAGTGCGCGGCCGATTGCGCTACTCATTAGCGCTGCCCAGAAAAGAGATCCGCTTCATCATCCGCTCCGCTTGAAGGTCTGCGCAAGTCTAGGGCCTGGCGGCGCGCCTGTCGACGCACTTCTGCGTGCGGCTGCCGGGTTTGGTCAGATGGCAGAATCAGCGAGCGCGGTGGGCGTGCACCTCGAAGCGGAAGAGTTGCGGGTCCTCGTCATCGATGATCACCTTGACCCAGCCGAGCAGCGGGTAGCCAAAGGTCTCCAGGCGCGTGAAGTTGGTGATTGGCCGCCCGTTGATCGGCTCGCGCAGGGGCTTGTCGATGCGCTGCCAATGCGTGTCGCCGTGAATCAGCAGCACCTGGCCGGGAAAGGCGAGGGTCTCGCGGCGCAGGGTGTCGAGCAGCTGCCGGTAGCCGACATGGGTCAGGCCGGCCGCCGCGTCCTTGAAGCCGGGGTTGGCCTGCATGACGATGACCAGGCCGGCGGCGTTTTCGCGGCGCGCGGTCGCGAAGCTCTGCTGCAGCCATTCGGTGACTGCCGGGTTGCGGGCGAGATACTCAGCGCTCGGCGTCTTGCGATGGCCGAAGTTGTTGTTCGACCCCGGGACGTTGAGTGATACGAAGCGCACCGGCCCCAGCCGCCAGCGCAGTTGCTCCGGATAGGCGCCGTTCTGCTGTTCGACCGCCAGCGCCCGCTGGCCAAGCGAGCGCGGCGTGGCAAAGAACAGCTCGCGCAGTTTCTGCAAACGCTCCAGGGGATCGAAGCCACCGGTAGTCACGCGGTGGCAGTCGCTCCATTCGTTGTCGCCGGGGACGTAAATCAGCGGCACTTTCGAAGCGTCGAAGAGCGCCCGCCGGTCGTGGAAAAGCGCATCGTTGCAGGGCGTCCAGCTGGCCTTGAAGTCGCCGGCGTGAACGATGAACTGCGGGTTTTCCGCGGCGATGTCGTCGAGCATCACGGGCAGCTGGCGCTCTTCGTAGCTGTTGTACGGCGTGTCGCCGATGACCGCAAAGCGCCAGGTCTCGGCGTGCGCGCCGACTGCCAGCACTAAGCCGAAGCTGGCCATCAGCATCCCGATCGTGGTCGCAAGGGGACTCATCGGGGGCTCACTGAAGCAGCGCTTTCAGTTCGTAGAGCACATCGAGCGCTTCGCGCGGGGCCAGTTGATCGGGATCGACGCTGCGCAGCCGTTCCAGCGCCGGATCGATGGCCGGCTCGCTCGCTTCCGCGGCGCTGGCCAGGGCGCTGGCGAAGAGGTCCGGTTGCAGCGGATTGATCGACGCGCGCTGCTCGAACTCGCGCAACTGCCGTCGCGCCGCTCTGACGACCGAAGCGGGAATGCCGGCCAGCGCCGCGACCTGGATGCCGTAGCTCTGGCTGGCCGGACCCTCCTCGAGCGCGTGCAGGAAGACGATGCGTTCGCCGTGTTCGACGGCGCCAAGATGGACATTGGCCAGTTCGCCATATTCGTTGGCCAGCAGTGTCAGCTCGAAGTAATGGGTGGCGAACAGGGTCAGGCAGTGGTTCTTCTCGAGCAGGTGGCGACAGATCGCAAACGCCAGGGCCATGCCGTCGAAAGTCGAGGTGCCGCGCCCGACTTCGTCCATCAGCACCAGGCTGCGCTCGGTCGCGTGATGCAGGATCGCCGCCGACTCGGTCATCTCGACCATGAAGGTCGAGCGGCCGCCGGCCAGGTCGTCGGCGGCACCGATGCGTGTGAAGATCTGGTCGAGCGGTCCGAGCACGGCGCTGCTGGCCGGGACATAGCTGCCGACGTGGGCGAGCAGGGCGATCAGCGCCGTCTGGCGCATGTAGGTCGACTTGCCGCCCATGTTCGGGCCGGTGATCAGCAACAGCCGGCGGCCGTCGCCAAGGCGCGTGTCGTTGGCGATGAAGCTGGCGCCGCCCGGCAGTTGCTCTTCGACGACCGGGTGGCGGCCGCCCTCGATCGACAAGCCCGGCTCCGACGAAAACAGCGGCCGACAGTAGTTGTGCCGCTGCGCACTGTCCGCAAAGCCGGCCAGCAGGTCGACGCAAGCCACCGCCTGCGCGATCTGCTGCAGGCGCGGCAGCGCCGGCTGCAGCTCGGCCAGCACCTCGTCGTAGAGCCGCTTCTCACGTGCCAGCGAGCGGTCCTTGGCCGACAGCGCCTTGTCCTCGAAAGCTTTCAGCTCGGGCGTCAGATAGCGTTCGGCGTTCTTCAGCGTCTGCCGGCGCCGGTAATCGTCGGGCACCTTGCCGGCCTGCGCGTTGCTCACTTCGATGAAGAAGCCATGCACGCGGTTGTACTCCACCTTCAGGTTCGCGATCCCCGTGCGCTCGCGTTCGCGGGCTTCGAGTTCGACCAGGAAAGCGCCGCAGTTGTCGTTCAGCGCGCGCAACTCGTCAAGCTCGGCGTCGAAACCGCCGGCAATGACGCCGCCGTCGCGGATCAGGCTCGCTGGCTCGGGCAGGATCGCCCGCTGCAACAGTTCGAGCGCCGCCTGCGGCGTGGCCAGCTGCGCGTGCAGTTCGGCGAGCAGCGGCGCCGCGCTGTCGCTCAGCGGCGCGCGCAGCTCTTCGAGCTGCCCCAGGCTGTCGCGCAGGCTCGACAGGTCACGCGGCCGCGCGCTGCACAGCGCGATCCGTCCGGCAATGCGTTCGATGTCGGCAAAGCCGCGCAGGCTCCGACGCAGCGCCCGCAGGGTCGACCCGCCATCGTCGAGCAGCATGGCGATCGCCGTGTGCCGGGCGGTGGGGATCGTCGGGTCGCGCAAGGGGTGGTGCAGCGCATGCCGCAGCAGTCGCGAGCCCATGGCGCCGATGCAGTTGTCGAGCAGGCTGCAGAGCGTCGGCGCCGGTTGGCCGCGCAAGGTTTCGGTCAGTTCCAGGTTGCGCCGGGTGGCCGTGTCCAGCCCCAGATAAGTGGCGTCGCGTTCGACGATCAGCGCCTGCAGGTGCGGCAGGGCACGTGCCTGGGTTGCCTGCGCGTAGCGCAGCAGCGCACCGGCAGCGGCAATCGCCGGTCGCAGGCCGTCGCTACCGAAGCCGGCGAGCGACGTGGTGCCGAAATGCGTGCACAGCTCGCGATTCGCCGCCTCGACGTCGAAGTGCCAGTCGGGCCGACGCGTCAGCGCCACGTCCGCCGCGAACTCCGCGGCCAGGCTCTCGGGGACGACGATCTCGGCCGGGCGAATACGCTCCAGGGTGGCGGCCAGCTTCGGTGGCGCGACTTCGCAGACCCGGAACTCGCCACTTGCCAGATTGATCCACGCCAGGCCGGCGAGCTGCCGGGTCATCGACACCGCGAGCAGCAGGGTGTCACGCTTCTCGTCGAGCAGCGCCGCATCGGTCAGCGTCCCCGGCGTGACGATGCGTGCCACCGCCCGTTCGACCGGACCCTTGCTCGTCGCCGGGTCGCCGATCTGCTCGCAGATGACCACCGATTCGCCCAGCCGGACCAGCTTGCCCAGGTACTGCTCGACGGCGTGATAGGGCACCCCGGCCATCTTGATCGGCTGCCCGGCCGACTGCCCGCGCGTCGTCAGCGTGATGTCCAGCAAGCGCGCCGCCTTTTCCGCGTCGTCGAAGAACAGCTCGTAAAAGTCGCCCATGCGGTAGAACACCAGCAGTCCCGGGTGCTGCGCCTTGATGCCGAGATACTGCTGCATCATCGGCGTGTGCCCGGACAAGTCTTCTTTGCTCATTGAAATCCGCTATTCTTTTGGGTGTTTCGTGATGGGCAATTCGCGAGAGCCATGAAGTGTACTGCAAAGCGTGTTCAAGCTCGCTGGCTGTTCCCGGGCGAGTAGCGACAGCGATCGCATGCGGCGACAGTTTCGACGTGACGAAAGTCGCAGCAACCGAGCGTTGCCCGTGCTTTCATTGACGGGCTAGCAAGAAAGCTCTATTTTCGAGTCCCAGCGAGCGATGATTGCGGTTCCGGAATTTGCCGGGACCAGCGCGCATTCAGGCCGATGCCGAGCCGCCGCTGAGTACCAAGTCGCAGCGCCTTCCTTCCAACGTACGACCATACAAAGGGGTTTTTTCCGCATGGCCACCCAGTTGCTTATTTACGAAACGGCAGTCCCTGTCTCCAATGCCCGGCACGGCACCTGCTCGGTCGAAGCCGGCAAGGGCTTTGCGTTCACGCGCAACGTCAATTCCGTTCCCCTGATGGCCATCGAGTTTCCGCAGGCGGCCTCCGAGTATCCGGTGGTCTTCGCGCAAGCTGGCGAAGAAGTCCTGCCGGCCGTGATTCTCGGCGCCCGCCAGAACGAAAACCT
>LBIU01000050.1 GCA_000987445.1 Candidatus Accumulibacter adiacens
TATGACGCCGTGGCGGTCGAGGACGACGATTTCGGCAGCCATCGAATTGAGGATGGTGTTCTTGAAGGCCTCGCTTTCCTGCAGTGCTTTTTCCCGATTGCCCAGGGTCTCCAGCAGGCGATTGAAGCTGGCGATCAGTTCGCCGACTTCATCGGCGCGGGTGATTGGCAGAAGCCGTGGGGCTTGCGGCGTATCCGTGAAACTGGACAAGGTCTTGGCGGCGGCAAGCATCGGCGCCAGCTGTCGCCCCAGTATCCACCATGTCGCGGTGGCTGCCAGCACGGTGAGTAGCAGCGCCGCCAGCAGCATGCGTTGCTGCATGGCGCGAATCGGGGCAAAGGCTTCGGACGTGGGCAGGACAGCCACCATGTCCCAACCGGAAACGGGGAGTCGCTTGGCCGAGGTCAGTATTTCGGTGCCGACGGCATTGAGGTAGACGATGGGTCCCTCGAAACCGTCCATGAGGCGATCGATCGCCGGATTGACGCCTGGCGAGGGGAGGCTGGTCATGACGCGGCTTTTGTCGGTGGCGGTGATGATCTGGCGCTGCTGCGGCGCCACGAGAAGATAGCCGCCGGTCTTGCCGTAGTGGCCATCGGTGATGCGGTCGAGGAAGTTGGGTATGGCCAGATTGACGACCCCGCTCACGGCGCCGATTATCTTGCCGTGTGGGTCACGAATCGGGATCGCCATGCCAAAAACCGGCGCCTGCAGTTTCTTGCCGATCACCGGCCGACTGATCGCCGATTTTCCCTCCTGCAGGGCAGCCGCGACGCTGTCGATGTCCATGTAATTGACACCGCGCCGTTCCGCTGAGGGAGGAAATTCGGCAATCGCCGTGCCGTCGAGGCGATGAACGATGATGCCGCCGTTGAACGGCTCCTGGGCAAGGGCCAGGCTCTGCGCCAGGAAGGCTTGCAAGGCGTCGTGCCTGGACAACATCGCTGGCGCGATTTTCTCGGCAATCTCCGCGAGAATGGCCTGGCGGTCGGCCAATTCGTGATTCACCTCGCCGGCCAGCATGGCAACGGTCGACAACTGCTGGTCACCCAATACGCTTTCCATGTCCGCCCGCAACATCCGGCTGCTGTAAAAAACCAGTGACCAGATGCTGACCAGGAAAATGCTCAGCGTAAACAGGGTTATTCTCGTCTTGAGCGAGCGCCCTTGAAAGCGAGTCCAGTTCACGAGGTCTTCACGTCGTCGATCTTTCTCCGTAGTACGTCAGCGAAGCATAATATATTTTTTCGATACAGGGGTTTTCGGGTACGGACGCGCGCTACCTGTGTTCCTGCCCGGGATTGGCTGCCGTGCCTGCAAGCGTCAGACACCCCGGAAAATGACCGTCATGAGCGTCTCCCCGCCACCTGCCGTACGCATTCCGGCAGGCAGGCCGGAATCGTGCGCGGGGCAGGGCGCATGCGCGGGCGCGTGGAACCACCGTTGCCGTCGGCTGCCAAACCGGCATCGGTCGTGGCCACTCGTGAGGGCGCGAGCATGATCATTTAGCGAGAACTCGCCGCGCGCAACCCGTGACCAGGCGCGGCATGACGCGGGCAGTGGCGTCGCTTGACAGGGCGGGCACCCGAACAGATACTGCCCTGCCGTCGGTGGTGCTGGCGACGATTATCCTGCCGCACTGCCAACGTGGTCGAACGATTCCGGCGTGTCCGCCGGAATGCGCACGGCAGGTGAGGGAAACGGTCATGACTTTCATGATTGAGAGTATCTCGAATGGTCGTCACCGTTTGGGGTTTCAAGCAGTCAGTGTCCGTCAGGAGAGAACGCATGAAACGTACTCTGTTTGCCGCCATCGCGGCGATGCTCATTCTTGGCGCTGGTTTCGGCGTTTTTCAGCAACGCGGCATGAGTACCGGCGATGCGCATGCGCAGGGCGCGCCGGCTGTCTCGCTGACCGCCCCCGCCGCCGAACCTGCACTTCCGGAAGCGTCGATCATCGACCAGGACGCGCCCTATCACGAAGCCTGCGCCCGCGAGGGACTCAGCGAGTCGGAATGCGTCGGGCGGCTGATCTGGTTCAA
>LBIU01000465.1 GCA_000987445.1 Candidatus Accumulibacter adiacens
ATCGGTCTTAACGGGCACGCGCTCGCATGGCGACGTTCGTCATCGCGTGTTGCGCGACTTGCAAATTAGGAGGGCCATATGGACGTAAAGAGTCTCGCCACCTTGGGGTTTCACCACGCCAAGAACCACATGACGCAGAGCATCTATCTGAGTTCCGGGGTTAACTGGACCAAGCCGATCACTTTTTGTGGCCTAGTGACGCACCAGTGCAATCTCAACTGCGGCTTTTGCTTCGACAGGAAGGATGTCGATCCGAGCAAGGAGATGTCCTTCGAGGAATGGAAACGCGCCCTGCTTTCCATCAAGGACCTCGTCGGCGGTTACTTCATCAGCTTTAGCGGCGGCGAGGTGATGCTGATGAAATGGTTTCCGGACCTGCTGCGCTTCTGTGCCGACAACGGGATCAAGGGCGGTGTACTGACCAATGGTACGGCAATCAACGACGTGACCGCGCCGCGGCTTGTGGGCGCCGATCCTTTCGAAATCAGTCTGTCGATTGACGGTCCCACGGCAGTGGTGCATGACCGCATTCGAGGCCGCATGAGAGCGTTCGAGATGGTCACGCGAGCGGTGCGGATGTTTCGCCAGGAACGCGATCGCCAAGGACGCAGCTTTCCGATCATCATCCGCTGCGTGATCAATGCCATCAACCTCAAGCATCTGGCCGACATGCCGCGGCTTGTCAAGGAGATCGGCGCAACCGCGATCGTGTTCCAGCCGGTGCATGAAATCGCGCCCAATGTCATGCCCGAGTGGCAGAAATTCACCAAAGCCCCATCCAGCGGGCTGAAGGACAATTTCTGGATCGGAAGCGAGCAGGCAGAACTCCTGGAGAGCAAGGTCGCAGAACTGCTTGCCTTAAAAGCGGCGGGCGCGCCGATCATGAATACGGAGCGCGACCTGGAACTCCTTAGCTACCATTTCAGCGGCGAAAAACCCGCCAACATGGCACGCACCTGCACCGTTGCACTGCGAAACTTCTTCATCCAGCCAAACGGCGACGTCCAGTTCTGTCATGACTGGCCTGCCATCGGGAATCTGCGCCAGCAGTCGGCCAAGGAAATCTGGCGTGGCCCACACGCAGAGGATCTACGGCGACAGTCCCTGCACTGTGAAAAGCAGTGTCTGGTAAACTGCTCCGCGCAACGCACACTCCTGGAAAAAGCCTCGATGGCGATTCACTTGTTGAAGGAGGGATAATGTACCGAGGCTTCTCTCGCCCCAGAAATGGGGCGCGCTGGCGTGTCCGATCGGCCACTTCGCAAACCAGGAATTATCCGAAACGTCGGTTGCCATGAGCACAGCATCCTTAGCGAGCGCCGAGGAATACCGGCTCAAAGAAATCCTGGCCATTTTTGTCCGCTGGCGGAAGCTGGCGCTGATGGCGTTTTTCTGTGTCTTGGTTCCCGGCGTTCTCGTCACGCTGCTGATGCCGCCGATGTTCGAGGCCTCGGCCATTCTGCTGGTCGACCGACCGACCATTTCCCCGTCCTATTCGGTCAAGTCCAATCAGGTCGGCGAAGCGTCGCCAATTCTGCGCAACGTCAATCGCGAGGAGGAAGTCAAGACTGTTGCCGAAACGATACGTACAAGAGAGGTGATTGAAGCCTC
>LBIU01000466.1 GCA_000987445.1 Candidatus Accumulibacter adiacens
ACGGCGTGCTGGCGATGGACAGCTTTGTCTTCGGAAGTAGCAGCCGCGAAGGCTGTGCTGACGTTTCGATACCTGCCGGCAGCATGTCTGTACCGCCGTCAATCAACGCATGACGCGCGCCGCCTGAGATTGCCCGTGAAGCGACATTCTTGGGTTCAGGCTTTTCCCCGTGCCTTGGGCAATAGTCAAGACCCCGTCGGTGTGCTGCTTCGACCCACCAGACCAAGGCCAGCTTGCGCTTGAGGCGCAAAGCTGGCGCTTGGGATGACGATCTCCGGGTGAACACGCGTGGGCTCCCAGGGAGATGACATCCGAGTGCGGAAGCCCTGGATACTCGATGGGCCTGCTCCGCAATGCCGGACCAATCGCCAATGCCGTACGGCACCTGAGCGCCGAGAGCGAACTCAGAAACAGCTGCCCCGCGGGTTGTCCTTACAGCGAACCACAAGTCCCACGAGGGCCAACATCAGTAACGTGAGCGTTGCCGGCTCCGGGATCTGGGTACCATTATGGTCTGCCAGGAATACGCCGGAGGAGGACGTAAAAGAAGCCCCCGCCGGCAGCGCCAGGTCGATTCCCGCGGTATGCGAAAAATCTGCTGGTCCACCAGCAATGAGGGACATACTGAATGCGATCGTCGGATCCGACCCAACAATGTCGACCGAAGCGCGGAAGAGATCGGTGGCCGATTGGGTCCAGTCACCAGAAACGTTGACCAGTGAGAACTCTTCTGGCGACGCCGTCGAATTCACGGAATTGCTACTTGAGGAGGTCCTATAAAGAGCAGTTCCTGAAACCTCATCCGTCAAAGCCACACCATTCATCACGCCACTCCGTGCACTGAACGAGAAGTTGGCTTGCCCGCGATCCTGGCCTGCGCTTCTTCCGTAGGTGCCTTGAACATCGAGAAGGAAGACGATGGTTGCAACGTCGTTCTGCCCGAGTCCCGCAATCGAAAAGGTAAGCGTATCGGAGAACAGCACGGTACTGCTGGAAAACTCGGGCAAAGCAAGGCGGAGTGTTCCGTCTCGAAGGTCAGCGCTTGCTTTCAATGACCCTTGTTGTGTCGCTTGACTAAAGGTGATGAAGGGGTCCGAGCCGAGCCGTAGTGGATTGCCGCTGCCACAGTTGGCTAATTGCCCAGTCATTG
>LBIU01000467.1 GCA_000987445.1 Candidatus Accumulibacter adiacens
CGCCGTGCTGGCGAGAAAGGTCAGCAGATTGTCGACGACGGCGCGTGGCTGCTCGTTCATCATCGCGTGTCCGCAGTCGGGGATTTCGACGCGGATGAACTGGCGCAGCGCCGATTGCAGCGGCGGCAGGTTGCGGCGCGGGGTCATGCGGTCACGGCGGCCGACGAGCAGCAGCGTCGGGCATTCGACCCGTGCCGCCGCTTCCAGGCCGTGCACATAGTTGTTGCAGTTGGCGAGGTCGATGGCCAGGACGCCCGGCGGGCTGCGGCGCATGATGGCCAGCGTCGCGCCGGGTCCCCAGACGCCGTGTCCGCTGCCGCCGGTGAGCAGGAACTGCAAGGTGTGCGAGTATTCGGTCATCATGCGTACGACGCTGTCCGGATGCGTTTCGGCGCGGCTGAGCAGGGCGTCGGCGACCGGCATCGGTGCCGACGCGCCAAGGAGCGCCAACTGGGCGACGCGTTGCGGATGACGAGCGGCGCACTCGAGGGTTATCAGCGAGCCCATCGAGTGTCCGACCAGCAGCGCCTGCCCGACGTCGGCGGCGTCGAGCAGGGTCGGCAGCCAGTCGGCGAGCTCCTCGATGCTGCGCAGGGCCGGGCCGGCCGACAGGCCGTGTCCCGGCAGATCGGGGACCAGAACCGCACAGCCGGCGGCGGTCAGCCCGCCGGCGACCGTGCGCCAGCAGTCGCGGTCATTGGCGGCACCATGCACCAGCAGCAGCGGTGGGTAGGGCGAGCCGGCAGGGTCGAAGGGTATTCCCCCGGTGCCGACATGGCAGCGTTTCCCGGCGACATTCATTTGCATTTTCTGCCTCTCACGCTCGCATTTCCTGATCCACTCCCCTCTGGATTGGCAAATTGTTACCTCTCGACGCTTGAGCCGTGCTCCCGATCAGGCCTGAACATCCGGCTCGAGCGCGCTTTCGAGCTGGTTGATGCGATCCTTGAGCAGCAGCTTGCGCTTCTTGAGGCGGCGCACCAGCAGTTCGTCGGGCGGCGGGCTGAGCAGCAGGTGATCGATCACCATATCGAGGTCGCGATGCTCGACGTGCAGTTCCGCGAGGGTGGCACGTGCTTCTATCGTCTGTTCTTCGTTGAGCATGGTCGGCCTTCTTCTGGTGGTGGTAGGGG
>LBIU01000468.1 GCA_000987445.1 Candidatus Accumulibacter adiacens
ATCACCCCGCGCCCAATGCAGTGTTTCCGCGTCCGGCATTCTACATCAGCGCGGCGCGGCCGGATAAGGCAAGCGGAGGCGCGTGCAATGGCCGTTCGCCAGGGCGAAGAACACAGGCGATCGGCACCAGCACCTGTCGGCAGGCCGATCACGGGCTGGCCGCTGCACCAGCTGGTCGGGCTGCCTGAAAATGCTATATTCCGAGTCACCATCGCGCCATGACCCGCAACACACGACTGGATGATTGACATGAAAACCGTTCCTTACCTTCTCCTGGGGATCTTCGTCGCGACAAGTGCCGCCGCGCAAGCAATCTACGAAACGCAGGGCAAGAACGGCCCCGTCTTCTCCGACCTGCCGAGCGAGGGCAGGGATCTGCCAAGCCCGGGGACGACCGAGGTGACGCTGCCGCCGATCAACCTCAGCGACGCACCTGCCGCGGCACCCGCCGAGCAGCCCGCACAAACCCCGCCGGCAGAAACGCCTGCTGCCTATTACCGAACACTGGCCATCACACAGCCGGAAAGCGGCGGCACGATTCACTCGAATACCGGCCAGATCTCCGTTCAGGTCGCAATCGAACCCGCACTACGGGCCGCACAGGGCGACGCCATCGTCGTCAGCCTCGACGGTGCCGCGCTACCCAGCACGCACCCGACGGCGCAGTTTGAAATCAGCGCCTCGGAATGGCAGGCGGCCGCCAAGGACGACGTCCAGCATCAACTCCAGGTATCGATAATGGACGGTGCCGGCAAGCGGCTGCTCACGTCCGAGCCGCAGAGCTTCTACGTACACCGCGCAACGCGGCGACACCGCGCGAGATAGCTTCAGCTGCCGCGGCCCCTCTTCCGGCCCGGCCGGCGCATGACGCCCATTCGTGATCTCGATAGGCCTGCGGCCTTACCCCTTCGGGTTATACTCGCGCCCTCTCGACGCCTTGACCTGTGCTCCGCCGTCGTCGGCGGCGCGCGGCAGAGAGACCTTTCCCGGAAACCCCGATCGACAAGCGGCCGAGCATGATGGAATCTTTGGCATCCCTACTGAGCACTGGCAACCTCGTCGACCTTTCGGCCACGGCGGCCACCAGCTTTGCCTTGATCGCCGCCGCCGAGATCGGCGACAAGAGTCAGCTCGTGTGCATGACCCTGGCCTCACGGCATCGACCGACGCCGGTGATGCTCGGTGCCCTGGCTGCCTTCGCCTTGCTCAATACCCTGGCGGTCGTCTTCGGGGTGGCGATTGCCAACTGGTTGCCGCCATACCTGGTCGGCGCGATCGTCGCCCTCCTGTTCGCCCTCTTTGGCCTGCATGCCTTGCGCGCCAAGGACGATGGCGACGATGAGGAAGTCGAGGAGAAAAGCGGCCACGGCATTTTCTTCACCACCTTCGTCTTGCTGACCGTGGCCGAGTTCGGCGACAAGACGCAACTCGCTGTCGTGGCCTTGAGCAGCACACAGGTTCCGGCCGCCGTCTGGCTCGGCGCGACCGCGGCACTGGCCGCCACCTCAGCGTTGGGAATCCTGGCTGGACGCACCATCCTGCAGAAGATCCCGATCGTGCTGCTGCACAGGATCAGCGGCGTTTTCTTCCTGATCCTGGCGCTGCTCGCCGCCTGGCAGGCTTACACGGCGTACATCGGCACCTAGCAGCGATGCTTTCCGCGTCGCGCGGGGCTGTTTTATCCGGGCGGCAGAGCTGAACGAGCGGCCGAAGCTCCCGCTGCCCGCTCAACCCAAGCGCCACATCACCGCCCTCTTTTCGGGCTCTCCTTCCGTAGGGGGGCTTCGTGAGTCGCGTGCGCGGCTTTCACATCAACCAGGCATGCGCGCGGGACCGCCGCAATGAATCCACCGCAAGCCCGCGCCCAGTTCCCGCGGGCAGTCCATCCGGGCCAGCGAACGGCTTCCTGGACGGACAACGGCCCAGCCATCGTGGTCTGCCGTTATTGCGGCATGTGCACTTGATAAAGCCTGCCGTTCTCCCCGGTGTCGGAGTTCATCGAATAGATGATCGGCGTGCCCTTGGTGGAGATGTACAGCGAGTCCGAATCCCAGACGCGCAGAGCACCGATCAGGTCGACATGAAAGGACTTGCCGCCGACCGGCGCCAGCATCCGTGAAGAGGGATTGTAGGCAAACTCGGTAAAACCGACCGCCTTGTCCTTGGCGGCGGAATCGAAATACATCACCCGCTCGACGCCCGGCGGAGCCGACTTGTCCGAGATCACGGTGCTCTTTTGATAGCTGTTGAAATTGATGCCGTGCTGACCCGAGAAGGAGGTGTTGTTGGGCTCGATGCGTGTCCACTTCCTGATGTCCGGACTGATCTCGCGCGCCGTCCAGGTGGTGTAGGTGCCGTCACCGCCGACCGAGAGCAGATAATCGTTGTTGGGCGTTCGTACCAGTCCGACCGTCGAAATCTCGCCAACACCCAGGGCAGCGGCTTCGATCGCCCCCCAGTAGCGCGGCTGTTTCGGATCGCGGATATCGTAGAA
>LBIU01000007.1 GCA_000987445.1 Candidatus Accumulibacter adiacens
AACGACGAAATCGATGTTCACGCCTTGCATGGCCGCCTCCCGGCAAGCGCCAGCTGCGCTGCGGCCGAGCTTCCGGCGCCTGGCAGGGTTCGGCCAGGCAGGCCCATGGTACGAATCGTTCGCGACTCGAGGCCGGCGATGCGGGTCGCCGCCGGCAACCAGGCGGCCGCCCCCGCCCACAAAAGCGACGCTCGCCTCGCGCCCTGATCCGGGCTGCGCAGGCGTTCCTGGGCAAGCAGGGTTTCCAGGGCGGCGACGTCCGGCGTGCCGGACAAGAGCAGGCTACGCACACTGGCGACCTGGTCATTGCAGGTATTGAGCAAGCTCAGCGTGTGCCCGAAGCCGACCAGCAACCAGCCGTCGGCCGGGACCGATGCGCGCAGGCTATTGGCGACGCGGACGAAGGCCGGCGCCAGCGAATCGAGCCGCCAGGAACGCGCCTGCGCCCACAGCTCGAGCGCCTGATGGAGCGCCCGCGGCAGCGCGCAGACGATGAACGGAGCGCTCGCATGCCAGTCGCCAACCAGCAGCCAATGCTCGGCCGACTCGCCATAGAGTGTCGCAAAACGGGCGGCCGCGGTGGCACGCAATTCGCGCAGGCTCTGCGCGCCGCGCGGCGGCGTGACGACGAAACTCCTGGCCAGGCCGTCGTCGAGCGTAACGCTCATGGTGTGGAATTGCGCGGGCGACGGCGCACGGGCCCGGGCCTGCTCGCCAGCGGCGGCGAGCGGCGCTGGCTGCAGCGCCGGCAGGGCCGAGCACAGGGCGGCGCTGGCCGCCGTCAGCGGCGCCGATGCCGGAGCGACCGCCAGCGCCGCCAGAAGCTGCGGGGTGTCGGCGCCCGCTTCCGGCTCGGCCAACAGGACGAGGTCGGTGGCGCTGCAGCCAAGCAGCAATCGCCTAGCCTGAAAGCGTGACACGGCGCAGTTCCTCGAGGGTGGTCTCGCCGCTGGCAACCAGACGCAGGGCGGCTTCGGTCAGGCTGCGCGTGCCATTGCGGTAGGCGACTTCCTTGAGTTGTCTGAGCGGGCGTTTTTCGATGATCAACTCGCGCAACTCGTCGTTCAGATTCAGGATCTCGGCAATCGCCTTGCGCCCGCGATAACCGGTGCCACGGCAATCGCCGCAGCCGCTACCGCGGTGGAAGTCGAAGCGCGGCAACTGATCGGCGGCGATGACGAAGCGTTCGAGCTCCGCCTCGCCGGGCGTATAGGATTCGCTGCAGCGCGCGCAGTTCATGCGCAGCAGACGTTGCGCCCAGATGCCGTTCAGGGCCGAGGCAAAGGCGTAGGGATCGATGCCCATGTGCGTAAAACGACCGAAAACGTCGAAGACGTTGTTGGCATGCACGGTGGTCAGCACCAGGTGCCCGGTCAGCGCCGACTGCACGGCGATCTCGGCGGTTTCGCGATCGCGGATTTCACCGACCATGATCTTGTCCGGATCGTGACGCAGGATCGAGCGCAGACCACGCGCGAAAGTCAGGCCTTTCTTGTCATTGACCGGAATCTGCAGGACGCCGGGCAGCTGATACTCGACCGGGTCTTCGATGGTGATGATCTTGTCGCGACCGTTGTTGATCTCGGAAATCGCGCCGTAGAGGGTGGTGGTCTTGCCGGAGCCGGTCGGACCGGTCACCAGCAACATCCCGTAGGGCTCTTCGACCAGGCGTCGCAGGGCCTTCAGCGAGTGCGCGTCGAAGCCCAGCAGATCCAGCGTCAGCGAGCCGTGCGCCTCGATGACGCCGCGCTTGTCGAGGATACGCACGACCGCGTCCTCGCCATGAATGCTGGGCATGATCGACACCCGCAGGTCGATGTCGCGACCGGCCACCTGGACCCGAAAGCTGCCGTCCTGTGGCGTTCGCCGCTCGCCGATGTCGAGTTCGGCAAGCACTTTCAGCCGTGACACCACCTGCTCGGCGAGGGCCACGCCGCCGATCTGTGCGACCGTGTCGAGCACCCCATCGAGACGGTACTTGATGGTGATGCCGGTCGGTGTGCACTCGAGATGCACGTCGCTGGCCGCCGCCCGCACCGCGTCGTAGACAGTCGAATTGACCAGCTTGACCGCCGGACTCGAGGCTTCGCTGAGCGACGCAAAACTGAGGACTTCAGCGCTCCGGGAATGATCGGCGGCGCCGAGGCTATCGTGCACCAGCGATTGCACGGCATGCAGCGATTCCTCATGCTTCGACAGATAGGCCTGGATGTCGGCCGCCAGCGCCAGGCAATACTGCACGGGCGCACCGGCCAGGCTGCTCAGCCAGACCAGGCAGTCGCTGTCAAAGGGATCGGCGATGACGGCGATGAACGGGGTTTCAGCCCCCTCGCCGCTACCGGGCAGCGAGCGCAGCAGCACACAACCGCGCTGCTGCGCCTTGAGCAGCGGCAGCAGGTCGAACGCCGCGCCGCAGGCGAGCATTTCGGTGGTGTCCATGACCCGCAGCTGAAAGCGCCGCGCCAGCGCATCGACCAGTTGGCGCGGTTCGCTGGCGGTCAGGGCTTCGAGTTCGCTGAGCAGTGAGCGCCCGGACAGCCGCCCCAGATTCCTGGCCTTCTGCAGCAGGGCATCGTCAAGACTTTCGCCGCACTGCTCGCCGGAAACCTTGATGGTCATTGCAGGGCCCCCGCGAGGTCGAAAATCGGCATGTACAGAAGGACCACGATCAGCCCGACCAGGAGGCCGATGGCGGTCATCAGCACGGGCTCGAAAACCCTGGCGAAGCGCTCTATCCAGCGCGCGCTCTCGCCTTCGTAGAACAGGGCCGAGCGGGTCAGCATGGCGCCCATCTGCCCGGACCTTTCGCCGACGCGCAGCAGGCGCAAGGCGACCGGCGTCGCCAGGCCGCTGCGCTCGAAGGCCTCCGACAAGGCACCGCCGTCGGAGATGAAGCTGCGCGCCGCGCGCAGCGCCTCGCGGGTCGTTGGAGAAACGCTGTCGCCAACGATATCGAGCGCCGTCAGGATGGGTATCCCCCCTTCGAGCAGCATGCCGGTGGTCAGGTACAGGCGCGACAACTCGATCACCCGGATGCGCTCACCGACACCCGGCAGGCGGGTCAGGAAAACGATCCAGCGACCGCTGCGAATGAAGTGCCGCAGCCAGAAAAACAGCGCCGCGGCCAGAGCCAGCCCCCCCGCGAGGACGGCGTCGGCATTCTCGCTGACCAGCTGTCCCCAGTCGAGCAGGAGTTGCGACAGCCAGGGCAGCGAACGGCCGCTGCCCTGGTACACGCCGGCGAAACGAGGCACGACGTACGCCATCAGAAAGACCGTCACCGCAGCGCCGACCGCAAGCAGGATGGCCGGGTAGATGGCCGCACTGAGCAGCTTGCTGCGCACGGCGTCGAGCCGCGTCTGATAGTCGATATAGCGCGCCAGGGCCTGCGGCAGGTCGCCGGTCCCTTCGGCAGCCTTGACGATGCCGACATAGAGCGGCGGGAAGACCTCAGGCTGCAGGGCCAGGGCTGCCGAAAAACGCAGGCCGTCGCGCAGCTGTGCGGTCAGTCGTTCGAGCACCGCCCGCGCGACCGGCGAGCTTTCCTTCTCGAGCAAGGCTTCAAAGGTCTCGACCAGACTCAAGCCGGCTTCCAGCAAGGCCAGCAGCTCGGCACTGAAGAGCAGCAGCGAAAAAGCCCGGCTGCCACGCCCGGGCAAGCGCGCCGCCTCTCCGACGCCACCTGCCGCCTTGATCGACAGCGCCTGCAAGCGCCGTTGCTGAAGCAGTCTGCCAACCTCCCCGGCATCCGCGGCCTCAACGCTGTGCTTCTCGATCAGGTTATCGGCAGATAGGGCACGAACCTCAAAGCGCATCCTCGCTCCGCCAGATTCTATTGATAGCTGACATCGGCGGCGTCGCCGGTCCCTCCAGGCTGGCCATCCTTGCCGTACGAGATGATCTCGAAGTCGCCGGTGGCGCCTGGCGAGCGATAGAGGTAGGCGCGGCCCCAGGGGTCGTCGGGCACTGCCTTCTGCAAGTAAGGCCCGTTCCAGCGCGGCGCGCTGGCCGGTTTGCTGAGCAGGGCGTTGAGCCCCTCTTCGCTGGTCGGGTAGCGGCCGACTTCCAGACGATAGGTGTCGAGGGCACGCGCGAAGGCCTCCACCTGCGCCTTGGCCACGCCCTGTTCAGAACGCCCCAACTGCGAGAAATACTTTGGACCAACGTAGGCCGCCAGCAGGCCAATGATGGTCACCACCACCAGCAGTTCGAGCAGGGTGAAGCCAGCGGCGGAACGCGCCTGACGGTGAGCCGCAGGCGAGGGGGCTATGGCCGCCGCGCCAGCCGCGCCACCGAGTTCATCACCCTGATCCGCACAACTGCTGTGCCAGCTTCTGGTCATGGCCTGTTCCCCCGTGCCACTGCCGACAGTACCGCCGGTACATAAAGCATGGTTTCGCGATAAGGCGGAATCCGGTCGCCATTCCTGGCCACCGCTCCCTGGCCGGCATTGTAGGCCGCCAGGGCCAGAGCAACGTTGCCCCCATGCTGCGCGAGCAGATCCTTGAGGTGACGGACCCCGGCATCGACGTTCTGCGCCGGATCCATGCGCTTGCTGACCCCGTAGCGCGCAGCGGTCGCCGGCATCAGCTGCATCGCACCAACGGCCCCGGCCGGCGAAACGGCGGCAATGTTGAAGCCGGATTCGACGGCTATCACTGCCGCGACCAGTTCCGGCGCCACCTGATGGAGGCGAGCGAAATGCGCGATCAACGGCGCCAACTGCCGCCGACCCTCTTGCTGGCTGGCGCGGCTCCTTGTTCCCGGCGCCGTGCCGCGCGTGCCATTCCTGCCACTCGCGCCACTCTTCGTGCGCACCGTCTTGCCACGGATGAACAAGCGATAGCTGGCATCGAGACGCTCGCTGGCGTAACGAGGGCTGCCATCGACGTAGGAAACGAAGACGTTGCCGACGCTTGCCGCCTGCGCCGGGGAGAACAGCAGACTGCTGGCACACAGCGTTGCCAGCATCATGGCGCAGCCAAGATGGATCGTCCGATAATGATCAGGAGTCGCCATTGCCACCCTTCTTCTCCCTTCGCACGTGAGCTCAATGGTTCAGCAGCGCAAACATCACCTGACGAGCATAGCACGTTCGTGGATCGGAGCACGGCCCCGATCGTCGCCCGGCGCCTGTCTTCCCTTGCCTGCCTTGCCTTGGCTCGGCGTGGCCAAGCTCGCTTGCACGCCCTCGCATGCGGGCGAAAGAGGGCGAGCAAGCGTGTCGATTTTTTTTACATTGCGCTAGGCAGGCGCCCCGCCCTCAGGCACAGAACACCATTAAAGTCATTAGTTAGAAATCTGGCCCGCATTTTGCTTTGTGAAACGTACAGAACTGCATTCCCGAAAGGTAACGACAACAGGTCGTGATCTGTCGCACATACCGACCTCGCGTTACGGGGTACCGTAGGGACGATGCAACTGACCTGACAAGTGATGAGCATTACAGCGTTCGCGATCTTTTAAGAGCACGTGGAGAAGACAATGAAACTTAGAGCAATTCCAGCAAGCCTGGCGCTTGCAGCGCTGATCGTCGGATCAAGCGCTTTCGCAGCAGATATCGTGATCACAGGGTCATCGGGTTCGGGCGTTACCCTCGATCTATTGGGCGGAACTCCAGCCGACTGCACTGGGGTCGGAACCGGGACCGACCCCGCCTGGATTGCCGCCAGCTGCCCGGCAATGAGCTCACTGACTGAATATTACAAGGCGACCCCAGGAACTCCGGTCACCGAAGTCGGCGCCTTGGCAGGCAGCTACGCAACCACGTTCACCAGTCCCGGCGACTGGGATGGTGGCACGATCACGTGGAACGGCCCGAGCGCGATCAACTGCCCGACCTGCTGGCTGATGGTCAAGGACGGCAACCAGACCCCAGGGCGGTATGGCTACAATCTTTCCACTCTTGGTTGGGATGGCAAGGGCACGATCACCTTGTCAGCATTCTGGCCAGCCAATGGGTCAATCTCCCATTGGGCGTTGTACGGCGACAGCATCTGCACGGTGGATTGTGGCGGCGGCCCCCCTGGTGGCATCCCCGAGCCAGCACCGCTGGCACTGATCGGTCTTGCGCTGGGAGCCGCAGCGATCGCGCGGCGGCAGAAGAAGAACAGCTGAGCAAGGCGATTTCTCCACGCTGCTGCTCCAAGGCCCGCTTCGGCGGGCCTTTTCGTTGCTGCGCCCCACACGCGACAAGCAGCAGCATCGCCGCCGGAAACCCGAGGCTCCTCAAGTTGCAGAGAGCTAGGGGGAGCGCTTGAACACTCCGGTGACTCGCGTGCTCAATCGAGACCAGGCGCTCATCCGCAGGGTCTGTCGGTAGGCGCGCGCGTCGTTGCGAATACGCTTGACCATCTCCGGGGCGAGTGCAAGCTCCAGATCGAAGCCCTTCACCGCCTCGGCAAGCCTCTTGGCAACCGCTTCCATGCGCTTGGCGTCGCTGCGCATGCCGAGTTCGCGATAGATGACTGCCAGGTGCAGGACCGCCGGCAGTGCTGCCTGGGTCGTCACTGCCGGTCCTTCAAGCGTCTTCAGGAAGCAGTCGATCGCCGCGTCGATATTGCCAAGTGCAATCGCAGCCTGCCCGCGCAGCGACCAGGCACCGCATTCGAAGGTCGCCGGCAGCCCCTTGCTGATTGCTTGCGCCAGCAAGGCATCCGCTTCCCTAAAGCGCTCACCCTGGATCTCGCGCAGGGCCGCGGCGAAATCGGCTTTCCCGGGTCCGGCGTTCACTCCGACCGGTACGAAATTCGTGCGGCAGTGCTCGGCGGAAACACGGCGAGGTCCGGAAGCGCCATTGCCTGGCAAGAATCGGGGATCGATTGCGGCGAGACGTTGGCGACGAACGCGCCATCGCCAGCTCGCAAACAGACCCAAGCCCAGGGCCAGTAGACCGGCTGCGGCGATCCATACCGTCCGCCGGGAAGGGATGGGCCACGCAAGCGGCAGGAAGGACGCTGCGATGTGGCCTTCGGCAGTGACCGGGGTGGTGGGCTTATCCGCCAGTTGCACGGTAAAAGACCGTCCGCCAAATTCGAGTAGCAACACCTCGCCGACCTTGGCCGATCGAGCAAAAGCGATGCACAGGTCGACGCTGGCGGCTTCAATGGAGAGCTTCAGCGGCGCCGCAGCGCTGGCGCGTGACAGCGCAATGCTGCGCTCGCCGCTGACCGCCATCCTTGCCCCCCCCCACCCCTGCGGATCGCGAGGCAGGTAACGACACATCACGATGCTCGCGCCCACGGCAAACGCGCTCTCCACCCTCGCTTTCACTGCCGAGTCAGCAGTCCTGAGGCGTATCTCGGCAAGCAAGATGGGATCCAGACGCGCGCCTTCCCGAACTTGCAGGCGACCCTGCACCTGCAAGAAGCCGTCGCCCGAGCTCGGACTCTCGCGCACGAAGTCGCTGCCATCGTCGATCCAGATCGCCGGGACTGACTGGACCTGCAAGCGTTCAAGGGTCCATGCGTCCACCGCCGTCTGGCTCGCAGCAAGTTGCGACCACACGGCAATCGAAAATCCCGCCAGAATCAAAGCGCTGCTAGCCATAAGTCGTCACTGAGAGAAAGAAAGCAATTGTCCACCTGAGGTTCACCACCAGCGTGCGGCGGATCAAGAGCGACCAGTTCTTGTCGGAGCCCTCGGCGATCAACCGCGCGGTACCCGTTTGCCAAAGCCGCGGGCACTCATGCGTGCGCGATCGGCCGCTCTCAAAGGCTGTCAAGAAGCTTCTTGACTTCGCCCTGCTGCGGATACTTGTCACCGAGCTTGACCAGGACATCCAGTTCGCGGCGTGCCCCTGTGACATCGCCCGATTTTACCAGTGCCCTGGCCAGATTCAGACGCAACTCGGGAGCGTCAGGAGCCGCCGCTGATGCTCGCTTCAGAAGCTCGGTGCCGCCGACGAGGTCGCCGCGCTCGATCAGGAGCAATCCCAGGGTATCGAGGACATTTGGGTTGTCGGGCGCAAGCCGGCTTGCCCGCTCGGCATATTCGAGCGCTTTTGGGTCGCCTAAACGATACGCGGCCATGGCAAGATTGTTGAGCACCGGGACGTTGTCCGGGTAGTCGGCCAGAAGCTCGGTGTAGAGACGAACCGCCAAGGGATAATCCCGAGCCGCCGTGGCCGACTCGGCGAGGTGGCTGCGAACCAGCCCTTCCCCAGGATTCGCCTTGATCCAGTCAGCCGCGATCCTGGCCGCTTCGTCCGCCCGGCCGGACTTGAGCAGACTCTGATGCAAGAGGATCACGAGTTGTGGGCTTTTCGCGTGCTCGAGTCCGACCTGCAGCACAGCAATGGCGTCTGTCCACCTGCGCTGCCGGAGCAGTATTTTCGCCTCAAGGGAGTAGCCGACGGGATCAGCGGGTTGCAGTTTCTGCAGTTCGCGTGCGGCGGCGAGCGCCGCCGCAGCGCTTCCGGCCTTTTCTTCGAGCGCGACCAGGCGTACCGTTGCCGGAGTGTAAGCGGGCCGCAGTTTGAGCGCCCGGCGCAAGGATCCTCGGCCGGCTTCGACGTCTCCCGTCGCCAGTTGAGCATCGGCAAGGCGGACCAGCAGTTGCGGTGAGTAGGGGGCAATCAGGATTGCCTTCGCGAGAGTGGCCATGGCCAGATCAGGCTTGCCTGTGCGGCGCTGCAGGTCGGCGACGAGGGTCAGCAGACGCTCGCTACCGGGAATTGCCCCGCTGGCTTCCTCGGCAACCATCAGGGCCTGATCCAGATCCTTCTGGCGGATGTGAAATACCATCAACGCAATCCTGGCGTTGGCGTCACCGGGAGCGACGGCCACCGCTTTTTCGATGGTCGCGCGAATGCTCCTCGGGTCGGCCTCGGTGCTGTCGAGCCACTCCGCGTAGGCGAGCAAGATATTCACATCGTCCGGCCGTCGTCTGAGCACGTCTTCAAAGCGGTTCCTCGCCCTTTCCGGCTTGCCGTCGGCAAAATCCAGGCGCGCCAGATGGGCCAAGGGCACGACGTTATCCGGTTGCAGCTCAAAAGCCTTTTCGAAGGAAGCTCTCGCCTGGGCCCGTCGTCCGGCGGCAGCCAGGATCTCGCCCTCTATGGTTAGAATTCTCGCGTCGCTCGAGTGCTTGTTCGCCATGCTCGACAGACGCTCAAGTGCCTTGTCGAATTCTTTCTTCCCGACATAGTGGTTGACCAGCAGCAAATCGGCTTCCACACTCGACTCGTCTGCTGCAGACGCTTCCATCAAGGTGCTGATGCCTCGGCTGGTGTCACCGCTCGCGATACGGGCGAGCGCCAGACCGGTAAGGGCCTTCGCGTCCGTGGCGCCTTGCTCGTAAGCGGTCTCGAACAGTGACTGCGCCGTTTTGACGTCGCCGACCTGCTGATAGGCGATCGCGGCCGCCATCAAGACCTCGGGCCGCTCCGGTGCCTTCGCAACCATGTCAGCCGCCAACGCCAACGCCACGTCCGGTCGTTGTGTTCGCAG
>LBIU01000051.1 GCA_000987445.1 Candidatus Accumulibacter adiacens
ACGCCGCGAGCGGCCGTCGCCCCGACCCCACATTGTCGGGAACCGGACAAGCCAGACGACAGGCAAGCCACTGAATTTCCGACGCTTTTGCATGGCATGCGACTTGCTGGAGAAGAGACATGGAACAAGCGGAGATCACCATGGCAAGCACTTCCTATCAGGTCGGCGATCTGGTCTTCGCCGCCGAGGACATTTTCAACGATGGCGGCCTGCCCGGTGTCGATCCAGAAGCATTGATCGCCGCGGCGGGGTCGCGCGGCGTCGTCGTCGACAGCGGCGTGGCGACGATGGACGAGAGCCGGGGAGTCTATCTGGTGCGTTTCGAAAGTGGCCCCGAGGCCGTCCTCGGCGAAGCTGTCGGTTGCCTGCCCGAAGAACTGACCCAAGACGGCGTGCCGGCGGCGTGACGACGATGGCCTGGATGCGCAGCTTGCTCGGCACCGGGAGCGGCCGAACCCGGAGGCTCGCCGCGCTCTCAGCGCTGCTCATGGCGCTGCCTGCGAATGCTGCCGAGGTGACCGTCGCGGTGGCCGCCAACTTCACCGCGCCGATGAAGGAAATTGCCGCCGGTTTCGAACGTGCCTCCGGCCACAAGACGGTGCTGGCTTTCGGCGCCACCGGCAAGTTTTTGGCGCAGATCGTCAATGGCGCGCCTTTCGAGATCTTGCTTGCCGCCGACGAACGGATTCCGGCGCAACTGGAGAAGGATGGCCACGCGCTCGACGGCAGCCGTTTCACCTACGCCACCGGCCGCCTCGCATTGTGGTCCGTACAGCCGCGCGAAGTCGATGACCGGGGCGAAGTCCTGAGGAAAGGCGCCTTTGCCCACCTCGCGCTGGCCAATCCGAAAACGGCGCCCTACGGCGCGGCGGCGATCGAGGTGATGACCAGGCTGGGTGTCCTTGCCAAGCTGCAGGAAAAACTGGTGCAGGGCGAAAACGTGACCCAAAGCTACCAGTTCGCGGCCAGTGGCAACGCCGACCTGGCCTTCGTGGCGCTCTCGCAGGTCTGGAAGGACGGCAAGCTCGGCGAGGGCTCCGCGTGGATCGTTCCGGGCGAGCTATACCTGCCCGTCCGCCAGGACGCCGTGCTGCTCAAGCGTGGCCGCGACAACGCGGCGGCCGGCGCCCTGCTCGCCTACCTGAAAAGCGACGCGGCCAGGGCCATCATCAGATCCTACGGATATGCGCTGTGAACAGCGTCAGCGGCAATGCCACTGGGGATGGCGGCCGCGGCAACATGCGCAGCGACCACGATCCGTGCAGCGGGCACGGCGCATGGACGACAGCGACTTCGCCGCCATCTGGCTGACGCTGCGCCTGGCGACGGTGGTGACCGTTGTCCTGCTGATCGTCGGCACGCGCATTGCGTGGTGGCTGGCGCACACGCGTTCACCGTTCAAGGGCGCGGTCGGCGCCCTGGTCGCCCTGCCGCTGGTGCTGCCGCCGACGGTCCTCGGCTTCTACCTGCTGATCGCAATGGGGCCAAGTGGCCCACTCGGGCGCTTCACCGAGTCGCTGGGCCTCGGCCTGCTGCCCTTCACCTTCACCGGTCTCGTCATCGCCTCGGTGTTCTACTCGCTGCCCTTCGTCGTGCAACCGATCCAGAACGCTTTCGAGGCCATCGGCGTGCGCCCCATGGAAGTTGCCGCGACGCTGCGTGCCAGCCCGCGCGATGCCTTCTGGTCGGTCGCCCTGCCGCTGGCCAGACCGGGCCTCGTCAGCGGCGCCATCCTCGGCTTCGCCCACACCGTCGGCGAGTTCGGCATCGTGCTGATGATCGGCGGCAACATTCCGAACAAGACCCGTGTCGTCTCGGTACAAATCTACGACCACGTCGAGGCCCTGGAGTATGCGCAGGCGCACTGGCTGGCTGGCGGCATGGTCCTGTTCAGTTTCCTGGTCCTGCTGACCCTCTACACCTTCAACCCCGCACCGCCAGGAAAAACGGTCTGAGCATGGACATCCAGGCCCGCTTTCGCCTCGAACGCGGCGACTTCACGCTCGACGTCGAGCTGACGCTGCCGGGAAGCGGGATCAGCGCCCTGTTCGGCCACTCCGGCTCGGGCAAGACCACCTGCCTGCGCGCCATGGCCGGCCTCGAACGCGCCAGCCACGCTTACTTCGCGATCGGCCATCGCGTCTGGCAGGATGAAGCCAGCGGCCTGTTCGTACCGCCACACCAGCGGCCGCTGGGTTTCGTTTTTCAGGAGCCCAGCCTCTTCCCGCATCTCACGGTGCGCGGCAACATGGCCTTTGGACAGAAGCGGGCAGCTTGCGGCGACCGCCGTTTCTCCTTGCCGACCATCGCCGAGCTATTGGGCATCGCAGCGCTGCTCGATCGCTCGCCGGGCGAGCTCTCGGGCGGCGAACGCCAGCGCGTGGCCATCGCCCGCGCCCTGCTCGCCTCGCCTCAGATACTGCTCATGGACGAGCCCCTGGCGGCGCTGGACCTGAAACGCAAGCTGGAAATCCTTCCCTACCTGGAGCGGCTGCATGAGGAGTTCTCGCTGCCGATCATCTACGTCAGCCACTCCCCCGACGAAGTCGCGCGCCTCGCGAACCACCTGGTCCTGCTCGATCAAGGCCGGCTGGTGGCCAGCGGCCCGCTCAGGGAGGTCCTCAGCCGCATCGATCTGCCGGCCATTTTCGCCGACGACGCCGGCGTGGTCATCGAGACGCGCATCGCGGCGCAGGAGGCGGACGGCCTGAGCCGCCTGGAGTTTGCCGGCGGCCAGATCTACGTCTCGCGCCGCGACGAGCCGCTCGGCGCCCGCGTCCGCTGCCGCATCCATGCGCGCAACGTCAGCCTGGCTCTGGTGCCGCAGTTGCACACCAGCATTCTCAACAGCGTGGACGCCTGCGTCGTCGATCTGGCGCCCACTGATACGCCCGGGCACGTTCTCGTCCGCCTCGATGTCGCCGGCGAAGCCCTGCTCGCCCGCATCACCCGGCGTTCGGCGGACAGGCTGCGAATCCGCCCCGGTCTGGCGGTAAAGGCCCAGATCAAGGCCGTCGCGCTGCTCGCCTGAATCGCCTGGATCGGCGCCAGCGTGTCGGTCCCTTCGTCCCGGCCGATGCCACCGGCTCGACGGCGCGAGCAGTCGCGACAACCCGGCGCATCAGGGCAGGCCTCAGTGCTGGTCGCAATCCCTGAGAAAGCTGAGCAGTTCCTCACGCAAACGGTAGTAGTCGGGGTGCTCGAGCAGCTTCTTGCGCGTGCGCGGACGCGGCAGGTCGATTTCGAGAATCTTGCCAACCCTGGCGCGTGGCCCATTGCTCATCATCACCACCCGGTCGGCAAGCAGGATCGCTTCGTCGACGTCGTGGGTGACCATCATCGCCGTCAGCTGCGAGCGGCTCCAGACGTCCATCAGCACTTCCTGCAGATCCCAGCGGGTCAACGAATCGAGCATGCCGAAAGGCTCGTCGAGCAACAGCAGCTTCGGCGACAAGGCGAAGGCACGTGCGATGCCCACCCGCTGCTTCATGCCATTCGACAGCTCGTAGGCCTTCTTGTCCGTGGCATCGGCGAGCCCGACACGGTCGAGGAAGTGTGTCACGATGTCCCGACGCTCCTGGCGGCTGGCGTGCGGATAGACCTGGTCCACCCCCAGTTCGACGTTCTCGTAGGCGCTCAGCCAGGGCACCAGGCTCGGCGCCTGGAAAACGATACCGCGATCGGGCCCGGCATTGGCGATCTCGCGGTTGTCGAGCAGAACGACGCCTTCGCTGATCTCCGCCAGGCCGGCGACCATCGACAGGACGGTCGACTTGCCGCAGCCGGAATGGCCGATCACGGAGACGAACTCGCCTTTCTTCATGCGCAGTTCGAACTGCTCGACGACGGTCACCGGGCCTTTCCTGGTCGGGTAGATCTTCGAGACCTGCGAGAACTCGACGTAGCGATCGTAGTGGATAGGGGTGATCGCCGGTGCCGTCTCGGCGCGCTGCGCCTTCCTGACATCGAAATCGGCGCTGGTGTTGGGCAGCACCGGGGGCAGGCTGATGACGTTGCTCTGCTCGCCCGCTTGCGCCATGCCGACCTTCATCAGGTACTCGGTGACTTCCTTGCGCAAGCGTTTGAATTCGGGATCGTGGTTCATCGCCGTCCGGTCGCGCGGCCGCGGCAGGTCGACCGCGAACTCGGGGCCAAAAGTCGCACCCGGGCCCGGGTTCAGCGGAATGATGCGATCGGCCATGATCAAGCCTTCGTCAACGTCGTTGGTGATCAGGACGACGGTCTTCTTCTCCTGCTCCCAGATGCGCAGGATCTCGTCCTGCAGATTGGCGCGCGTCAGGGCGTCGAGCGCCGACAGGGGCTCGTCGAGCAGGAGGATCTGCGGGTTGGCGGCCAGCGCACGCGCCACCGAAACCCGTTGACGCATGCCGCCGGAAAGCTCGGACGGGCGCTTGTCCATCGCTGGCGAGAGATTGACCATGGCCACGTACTTCTCGACGCGGGCCTGTCGTTCCGCCACCGACTGCTCCCTGAAGACCTGGTCGACGGCCAGCGCGACATTCTGCCGAACGGTCATCCACGGCATCAGCGAGTAGCTCTGGAAGACGACGCCACGATCGGGACCGGGACCATCGACCGGCGTGCCGCCGAGCAGGATGTCGCCGGCGTCGGGGGAGATCAGCCCGGCGATCAGCGAGATCAGGGTCGTCTTGCCACTGCCGGAGAAGCCGACGATGGCGACGAATTCGCCTTCCCTGATGCTCAGGTTGATGTTCTTGAGCACCGCAGAGGCACCCTTGCCCGAACCATAGGACTTGCTGAGATTCCTCAGCTCGAGGAATGCCTTGCCGGCGACTGCGGGCGCCGATTCATCGACCATCATTCCCGTCGAATCGGCCATCTTGAGTTGTGCCAATGCCATGAAGATAGGCTCCTTTAGTTAATGCGCCGGCTGACCGAAACTGACCAATTGCTGCAGGGTATTCATGATCCGGTCGAGCAGGAAGCCGACGAAGCCGATGGTGAAGACGGCCACCATGATCCGCCCGAGCGACTGCGAGCTGCCGTTCTGGAACTCGTCCCAGACAAACTTGCCGAGGCCCGGATTCTGCGCCAGCATCTCGGCGGCGATGAGCACCATCCAGCCGACGCCGAGTGACAGCCGCAAGCCGGTAAAGATCAGTTCCAGTGACGAGGGCAGGACGATCTTGGTGACCTTCGTCCACCACGAAAGTCGCAGCACCTTGGAAACGTTGAGCAGGTCCTTGTCGATCGACGCCACTCCCAGGGCCGTGTTGATCAGCGTCGGCCACAGCGAGCACAGGGTGACGGTCACCGCCGAGACGATGAACGACTTCTCGAACATCGGGTCGCTGGAGACATAGACGGCGCTGACCACCAGGGTGACGATCGGCAGCCAGGCCAGAGGCGACACCGGCCGGAAGATCTGGATCAGCGGGTTGATCGCCACCTGGAAAGTTTTCGACAGACCACAGAGAATGCCCAGAGGAACGGCCACCAGCGTGCCGAAGGCGAAACCGGTGAACACCGTGATCAGGCTGGTGAGGATCTGATCCAGATAGGTCGGCTTGCCGGTCCAGCTACGGATATGCACTTCGGCGGCCGGGTCCTCGGCCAGGGTCTCGGCATTGCGCTTTTCCTGGCGCTCGTAGAAAGCCACCGCCTTCTGACGTTCGCGCTGGTGTTCGCTGACCAGGCCCTTGGCTTCGCTGAATACCTCAAGCGGGCCGGGAATGGCGCCGAGGCTGGTTTGCACGCCCGCCGCGAGGGCATTCCAGAGCGCCAGAAAGGCCACGAAAGCGAGCACCGGCACACCGATCATCATCAGCATGTCGCGGAACTGCTGGCGCGGGTCTTCACCGGCAGCGAGGCGCACGAAGGGAACGAACCAGGTAAAGCCCGTCTTGTTGAAGAAATTGGCGACTTTGTTGAGCATGATCATTCACCTTGCAGTTGATCGGGTGCCGTTTCAGGAGACGACGCGCGCAGCGTCCGGCAGCTGCCGTGTGTGCCAGCACCTCCGCACACAGTGTTGATGACGGTGACGGCGGCCGCGCCGACGCTCGGCCAACCGCCAGGAGGGCCTTCTACTTGACTTTATCCTTGCCCTTGAGGCCGATCTTCAGGCTGTCGATGTAGGCATTGGGCTTGCTGCCGTCGTACGGTATGCCGTCGATGAAGTCGTTCTGGACGGGCTTGAAGCCGCTTTCCTTGGCGAAATCCGGGAAGTCCGAGGCTTTCATCTTGCCTTCCGCGATCAACGCCTTCGCCGCCGCCGCATAGATGTCCGGGCGATAGACCTTCTTCGCCGTATCCATGTACCAGGCATCCGACTTGAACTCGGGGATCTGCCCCCAGCGACGCATCTGGGTGAGATACCAGATGGCATCGGAGTAGTAGGGGTAGGTGGCGTGGTAGCGGAAGAAGACGTTGAAGTCAGGCACGCTGCGCACATCGCCTTTCTCGTATTCGAAGGTGCCGGTCATGCTGTTGGCGATCACCTTGTAGTCGGCCCCCACGTAACCCGATCGCGAAATGATCTTGGCCGCTTCCGGACGGTTCTTGTTGTTCTCCGCATCGAGCCAGTAGGCGGCACGGATCATGGCCTTGACGACCGCCTTGTGGGTGTTGGGGTTCTGGTCGTTCCAGGCTTTGGTGACGCCGAAGACCTTCTCGGGATTGTTCTTCTGGATCTCGTAGTCGGTGATGATCGGCGCGCCGATCCCCTTGAACACTGCCTGCTGGTTCCACGGCTCGCCAACGCAATAACCGTCGATGGTGCCCGCTTCCATGGTCGCCGGCATCTGCGGCGGAGGGGTGACCGAAAGCTGCACGTCGGCGCTGAGGGTGCCGCTGGTATCACCCTTGAGCGGTGCGTAGTAGCCGGGGTGCAGGCCGCCGGAGGCGAGCCAGTAGCGCAGCTCGTAGTTGTGCGTCGAAACCGGAAAGACCATGCCCATCTTGAAAGGCCGGCCTTCCTTCTTGTAGTCGTCGACCACTGCTTTCAGGTAATCGGCCTTGATCGGATGCACCGGCTTGCCGTCCGCCTGCTTGGGCAGCTTGGCCTT
>LBIU01000469.1 GCA_000987445.1 Candidatus Accumulibacter adiacens
ACAGAGCGGCTTCCATTGGTGGTTCTCCTAACAAAAAATGCTAAATGGGTTAAACAAGGACGACGTGAATCAGGCAGAGCATGATGACACCCGGCGATCGCCCACTAACCGTGGGATTCGCTGGCCATCGACAGATAGACGATGGTCAACATCATGAACACGAAAGCCTGCAAGGTGATGATCAGGATGTGGAACAAGGCCCACGGCAGAGCCAGCGGCAACTGCCAGACGCCAAGCAGGGCGATCAGGATGAACACCATCTCACCCGCGTACATGTTACCGAACAGACGCAGAGAGAGAGAGATCGGCTTGGCGATGTCTTCAATGACGCGGAAGAGAATATTGACGGGCGCCAGCTTGGGCCCAAAAGGTACGGCGACGACCTCGTGAAAGAAGCCGCCCACGCCCTTCACCTTGATGCCCATGACGATCATGATCGCGAACACGGTCAGGGACATGGCAAAGGTCAGGTTCGGATCGGTGGTCGGTACAACCTTGAGGTAGTTGACGCCGAACCAGCCAAAGATCGTCGGCAGGAAGTCAACCGGGATCAGGTCCATGGCGTTCATCAGGAACACCCAGACGAAGATGGTGATTGCCAGGGGCGTGACCAACGGGCTTCTGCCGTGATAGGTGTCCTTGACCTGCTGATCGACAAAGGTCAGCAGGATCTCGATAAAAGTCTGCAGCGGACCGGGGACACCGGAAGTCGCCATTTTTGCGACCTTGGCCATACCGAGAAAGGCGACCAGCCCGATAATGCCGGAGACGAGCAGAGTATCCAGGTGGAGAGTCCAGAAGCCCTCACCGGCTTGCAGATTGGTGAGGTGGTGGACAATGTATCCACTGCTCGTTAGCGGTTCGCCTGAAGACATGTTTTTCCCCTGTTTGACTAGTGCTGTCTGAGCAGCGCCATCCAATAAACGACAATCGTTGCGGCATAAGCCAGGAAGAGCGGCAGGGCGGCCAGTTGTGCGTAGCTTTTAAAAACCAAGGCAAACAGCAGAAGGGTGACAGCAAACTTGTACCCTTCAGCGGCAACCTGAGAATTGAACGCCTTTTTAGCGTCAGCAACTGCCGTCCCCGCGGGCCGCAGACCCCGCCACACATAGGCCAAGGCGCTGACAATCGCAATGCCCCCACCCAGCGTGGCAGAAACGGCCGCGTCAATCCCAGCAACCAGACCCGCTATCGACGCCACCACCAGGGTAACGACCACCTGACAGCGAAAAAACCAGCGAACCTGCGGATGCACGGCCAGCCCCTCCAAAACAAGGGGCAGGATACCAGACTCCTATAGAGGAATCAAACCGCATGTGCAAGAAAGTTCCCTTTCCTTGGCAAAATCTGCCTTACAGGCGGGCTCAGCGGCTTGCCGGAAAGCGTCTTTGCTGCGCCGCATCAATGCCGCAAGCGCTGCAGGATTCCTTCCAGCTGATCGAGATCACCGAACTCGATCAGCACCTTGCCGGCGCCGCGCTGGTTGGCGCGAATGGCCACCTGCGCCCCGAGCAGATCGGCCAGTTCGTCCTGCAGACGCAGCACATCGCGGTCCGGCTTTGGCGACGCCTGCTCTTTCGGTGGCCGCAACGCATACTGCACGAGGCGCTCGGTTTCGCGCACCGATAGTCCCTTATGCACCACGCGTTGCGCTACTTGAACCTGCAGGGCGCCGGCCAGGGGAAGAAGGGCGCGCGCGTGTCCCATGTCCACCTCACCGCGCATCAGAAGCTCCTGCACGGGTGGCGCCAGTTGCAGCAGGCGCAGCAGATTTGATGCCGCCGGCCGCGAACGCCCGACCGCGTCGGCCGCCTGCTGATGGGTCATGGCGAACTCGTCAATCAAGCGCTGCAGGCCGAGCGCTTCCTCGAGCGGATTGAGGTTTTCGCGCTGAATGTTCTCGATCAGGGCCATCGCCAGGGCCGCCTCGTCGGGAATCTCCCGGATCAAGGCGGACACATCGCTGAGACCGGCCATCTGCGCCGCCCGCCAGCGTCGCTCGCCGGCGATGATTTCGTAGCGCTCGTCGCTCACCGGGCGGACCAGGATCGGCTGCATCAGGCCCTGCATGCGGATCGAGGCGGCCAACTCTTCGAGCGAGGCGCTATCCATGTGGGTGCGCGGCTGATACTTGCCGGGCTGGATGTCGGCCAGGGGCACGCTGCGCAGCTGCTCCTTGTTCTGCGCATCGTTACCGGCCAGCAAGGCGTCGAGACCGCGGCCCAAACCCTTCTGTTTCATGGCTAGACTCCCAGTCCCGCGGCGGTTGCTCCGGCGCGCGTCTTGCTGGCGCGACGCTCGAGAATTTCCTGGGCCAGCAGAAGATAGGCCTGTGCCCCCTTCGAGCTACGGTCGAAGGCGATCACCGGCTTGCCGTAGGACGGCGCCTCGGCAAGGCGCACGTTGCGCGGGATGATGGTGCGGTAGACTTTTTCGCCGAAGTGTCCCTCGAGTTCGTTCGACACCTGTTGCGTCAGGGTCGAGCGCGGGTCGAACATGGTCCGTAGCAGCCCCTCGATTTCGAGCCGGGGATTGAGATTGGCACGGATCTTCTTCAGCGTCGCGACGAGGTCGGTCAGGCCTTCCAGCGCGTAATATTCGCACTGCATTGGAATCATCACCGTATCGGCGGCCACCAGCCCATTGACGGTCAGCATGTTGAGTGCCGGCGGGCAATCCATGAGGATGAAGTCATAGTCGTTGCCGACGCTGCCGATGGCGTCGCGCAGGCGATATTCGCGCTGCCCGAGGTCGATCAGGTCAATCTCGGCACCGGCCAGTTCGCGGTTCGCCGGCAGCAGGTCGAAGCCGAAATCGCTGCTCAGGCGCGTCTCCGCCGCCGTCGATCGACCGATCAGGACCTGATAGACGGTGGGCATGGCGCCGCGCTTGACGATGCCGCAACCGGTGGTCGCGTTGCCCTGCGGATCGAGATCGATGAGCAGTACGCGCTGCCCGCATTCGGCCAGGCAGGCCGAGAGGTTGACCGCGGTCGTGGTCTTGCCGACGCCGCCTTTTTGGTTGGTTACCGCGAGTATTCTTGCCAAATCAAACCCCCCTCAATGCCCGGCGACACGGCTGCGGATCAGCACCAGATGCCGCTCGCCGGTGACCCCCGGCACGTCCAGACGATGTAGCGCGTCGACCACGACGTCGGCCGGCAGACGCGCGATCTCGGCCTGCGGACA
>LBIU01000470.1 GCA_000987445.1 Candidatus Accumulibacter adiacens
TCGGCGCCGGCCGACGCGCGCCTGGGCAAGGATACGCTGGAGCGGCTTTCCTATCTGCTGGGCATCTACAAGGCGCTGCAGATTCTGCTCCCCGAGCCGTCGACCGCCGACGCCTGGGTGCGCAAACCGAATCAGGCGCCACTCTTCGGCGGCCGCAGCGCGCTCGAACGGATGCTCGGCGGCAATGTTGGCGACCTCTTCGCGGTGCGCCAGTATCTCGACGCCATGCGCGGAACCTGGGCTTGACCGGGTCTGCCCATGCGACCGTTCGCCTGAACTGGAACCCCGCGTACAGGGTGATTCCGACGCGCTATCCCGCGGTCAGCGTTTACGACCGGATCGCCTCGGCCGACGACTTCGACGCGCTGTACGCACTCGAGGCATTGACCAACGACCGTGTGCGTGACGAACTTGGCCAGATCGAGCTGGTGCCGCGGGCGGAGCGCTGCTTCGGCCCGGGCAGTGGCCCGATCATGGCCGCGTTCACGCACCTCAATCCCCTCGGCAGCCGCTTCAGCGACGGCAGCTACGGCGTCTTCTACTGCGCGCGCGATGCCGATACGGCGATCGCGGAAACCGTCCATCACTCGGCGCGCTTCCTGGCAGCGACCAGCGAGCCGGCGATGACACTGCAGATGCGCCTGTACACGGTCAAGGCGGCCGGCCAGGTGATTGACCTGCGCAAGCCAGGCATCGACGCGGCGGCCATATTCGACCGCAGCGACTACAGCCATTCGCAGGCGCTCGCCCGGCGCCTGCGCGGCGGCGGCGCGACCGGGGCCGTCTATCCCTCGGTGCGGCGAGCGAAAGGCCAGTGCCTGGCGGCATTCACGCCGAAACTGCTGCACAACTGCGCACACGCCGCCTATCTGCAGTATTCGTGGAATGGCCACGAAATCGACGCCGTCTTCGAGTTTTCGCGACGCGCCTGAGCCGCCCTGAACGGTCTCTGGCCGATCGCCGCAGGGCAAGACCGCGGCCGCTTGCGAAGAGAGTCCCGCAACGCCCGGCCGACGGGTAACGCCAGTCCTCAGCCGAACGGCCGCACACCAAACAGCCAGCCGTGCGCCCAGAACGCGAACACAGCCCAGACCACCGCGCCCACCGCCACGGTGGCGACAGTGCCGCTCAGAGTGCCCGCCGGGTAGACGGTGCCGGCGGCACGGTCGCGCTGCCTTGACGAGCGAAAATCAAGCACCGACCAGAGCAGCAAGCTGCCGAACAGCACCAGATCGGCCAGCGTGTGGTTGGCCAGCAGGTGCGCGAGCGCCCAGACTTTCACAGCCAGCACCATCGGATGGTGCACACGCGCCTTGATGCCGTTCTGCGGCACGTAGGCGGCGACCAGCAGGATGAAGGACGGCAGCATCAGGAGCGCCGCGAGGTGGCGCGTCCAGAGCATCGGCGTCCACAACAGCACGGGATCGAGCCGCGCCTGGCCATAGCCCCAGATCAACAGCCCGAAGCCGAGCAGAGAGAGCAGCGAGTAGCCGCCTTTCCAGGCGTTCGCGCCGATGCGCGCACGCACCCCGCTGCGCCAATCGTCGGCGAAGATGCGCACTGAATGAACGCCGAGAAAAATCGCGAGGCCGAGAATTAGAGTAGTCATGGTGTGAGAGGGGAAAGAAGAGGTGGTGAAGGTGAATCAGGCGCGTGGTCTTCGGTGCAGCGGCCACGCCGTAGCGACGA
>LBIU01000471.1 GCA_000987445.1 Candidatus Accumulibacter adiacens
AGACCAGACAAGGAAGGCAAGGGAGCAGGCAAAGAAGGCGAGGGATCAGGCGAGGGAACTAAGTGACCAGGCGGCCAGGGCCGAGCTCGAGGCCGAGCTCGAGGCCGATACCGCGGTCGATGAGACCGAGCCGTCAAAGTGAGAACGGGGGCAGGGGACGAATGCCGACCTTGCCGGCCTGCAGAAAGCGGCCAACGACGCGGTAGGTGTCGGGATCGAATGGCTGGCCGGTCGGCCCCTCCGCCAGCCGCGCCTGCAGCGCCTCTTCGTTGGCTACCGTGGCCACCAGGCGCCAGCGGTCGATGAGGTGAAACTCTTCACGCATGCCGAATTCGTCGCGCTCCAGGAGCAGTAGCGGCCCTTTGTAAGGCCAGGGCTTGATCTTGAATTTTGCCAGCGCGGACAGTACGCGGGCGCTGTGCAAGGCAATCGTTTCCTTGCCAATGCAAACGCCGCGGCAGCTTTTCTGTCGATAGGCGGCGCAGGCTCCCGTCTTGGCGCTGTCATCAAGGCCCAGCAGCTTGTAGCACAGACGGTGTGCGTCGGCGAGTTTTCGCAAGCTGCGCGAGGCCTCACGATGACTCGGGTAGAGGCCGAACAAGTCGTCGGCGATGGCGAAGTCAAGATCGTCGGCGAGGACGAGTTCGGGCCGAAAGCTACCGTTTTTCAGTGCCCGAAGTTGCCAGGAGCAAAGTGCCTTCGCCGCCGCGCCGGCGCTACTGCCTGGCTCGCGCTGCCCTCTCTGGGAGCCGCTCTGAGCGGCCGAACGCGACAATTCGATTTCACGCAAGCGAGCGCCCAGGTCGCCGGCTGCGTCGCGCCAGTCGACACGGCGCAGATCGCGCAGCAGCGGCGTGTCGTGCTTGGTGGCGTTGAAATGCGCCAGGACCTGCTGGCGAAGGTTGCTCGCCCGCCGCAGCAACAGCAGGCGATCGTCTTCGCCGTAAAAGGCATAAGCACCGGCGGCCTCCGGGAGATCGTCGAGCAGTGCGGGGTCGAGCTGGGCTGGCAGCTGGGGACGGCCAACGATGTTGGCGACGACGCCGCGAATCTTCTCGACCGGCAGTTGCCCGTGCCAGCAGCGCCACAAATCCCACAGCAGGCGAGCATCGGCCAGCGCACGGTGGCGTGAGCCAGCCACCGCCAGCCCATGCCGGGTCACCAGACTATCCAGATTGTGCCGGTGGTGCTGTGGGAACAGCTTGCGCGAGAGCTTGACGGTGCACAGCGTGGGCGCCCGGAACTCGATCCCGAGTCGCTTAAATTCGCATCTCAGGAAACCGTAATCGAAACGCGCGTTGTGCGCGATGAGCAGTCTTCCGCGCAGTCTTTCGAGCAAGGACGGCGCCAGTTGCGCAAACGTCGGCGCCGTGCTGACCATCGCGTCATCGATGCCGGTAAGACCGGTAATGAAGGCAGAAACGGGGGCTTCCGGATTGACCAGCGCGCTCCATTCACGCGCCCCTTCGCTGTCCACCTCGACCAGGCCCACTTCGATGATCCGGTCGTTCGCGAAATTGGCGCCGCTCGTTTCCAGGTCGACAAAGACCAGCGCTTCGGGGGCGAACACAGGATTCATGGGCATTGCCTCCTGGCCCCGGCTTGCGGACAAGTGGGAAGAGCCGCCAGCGCACTGATCGCCGGCAAGCAGCGGCGAAGCCGTGCCGCTGCTCGTTGCCGGCGCTTGTTGCTCGCGGCCTGCCGGAGGATGAGGATGCTCAGTGTCGGCAGCGTTCAGCGCCCCGATGATCGCGCGATCGCCGCGATGGCATCGGCGAACACCTCGGTCAAGGCCAGCGGCAGGTCATGAGCCATGCCTTCAATGACCTGCAGTTTCGCGCCCGGGATGTGTGCTGCCACGTCGCGGCCACAGGCGACCGGAATCAGGGGGTCTTCGCTGCCGTGCAGAACCAGTGTCGGCGCGCTGATCGTTCGCAGCAAAGCACGGCGATCGCCGCTGGCCAGAAAAGCAGCCAGCTGACGAGCCACGCCGCGCGGATGAAAGCCTCGCTCATGCTCGTCGACCAGCACCTCGCGCAAGCGTTGCGGACAACTCGGGTAATCGGGGCTGGCGACCGCCAGCTGGCGCTTGAGCGCGTCTTCGATCAGGGTTTCCTTGTCGCGAGTCGCCGGCAAGGGGGCCAGCAGCGCCTGCCAGGCCTCAGCAGTCGGCGGCGGCAGATCCGGATGACTGCTGGTGGACATGATGCTGGTCAGCGACAGCGTGCGCTGCGGATACTGGGCGGCAAAGATTTGCGCGATCGCGCCGCCCATCGACGCGCCGACGATATGCGCCTTTTCGATGCCCAGGGCATCGAGCAGAGCGACGCTGTCAGCGGCCATGTCCGCCAGCGTATAAGGCACGCTCAGCGGCGCGCCCGTGCGCAGCGCTTCCCCAACATTGGGCACGCCGGCCGCGTCGAACTTGCTGGACAGGCCGCAGTCGCGGTTATCGAAACGAAGCACCCGAAAACCACGCTCGACGAGCGCCTCACAAAGTTCGCGGTTCCAGCGGCTCAATTGCGCTCCGAGTCCCATGATCAACAGAATTGTCGGCGCTGAGGGCGTACCAAATGACTCGTATTCGATCTGAAGATGGTTGGCGGTGATCTGTGGCATGAGAGAGGAGAAGGAGGTTCGCGAGGAGGGGCCGTGCTGAGCCGGATTGCAGCCTCGGCAATCTACCACTCCCGCTCGATGGCGGCAAATGCGCCGAGCGCCTCAAGACGGTCTGAAACCCTATCTGCAAACGGCTGACGCGTGTATCTGCGTCTGCACACGGCACCTTGTTTGCGGCGTTTTGCGACATTGTTCTCGTTTGCCGAATGATTGCCAATCACTCGCCGCTGCACTTCATTTAGACTTCTTCCATGTCATATTTCTAACAAGGAGAACGCATCCGATGAAGCCCCTCATCCGTCACTCAATCATGATCGCCTGCCTGGCCGGTTCGCCGACGCTGGTCTCCGCCGAGCCGCTGCAACGGGTCAGTCCGGGCGATGCCCAGCTCGACTGTACGGGGCTCGCTGCCCAGCAACAGGCGATGGCTGAATTCATCGCCGCTGGCGATACCAATGCCCCAAGCATTGGCAAAGCGGCGGCGGGTGGTGCGGCAAACGTCGGCGGGCAGGTCGCTGGCACAGCGGTGGCGCAGGGGTCCGGGCTATTCGGCGGACTTGGCGGTCTGGTCGGCAAGGTCGCCGGTGCCGTCGCGCAGCAGCAGGTGCAAGAGGGCATGGCGCCGGACGCCGCGGCGCAGCAGCGCGCCGCCGAAGCCAGGGAGCGGCAGGGCTTTCTTGGCAAACTGGCCATTGCCAAGGAGTGCCGGCCCGAAGAACCCGGGTACCCGGGCAAGACGCTCACCGCCGACGAGTTCAGAACGCTTGCCGAAGGGCCGGCGGGCGGCGAAGTGCAAGCCTTTACGGTGGCCGCGGTACAAACGGCCGCGTCTGAGCCGATCGTCGTGCTGGATGGCAGCGGGCTCCTGGAAGGAAAACTGAACACTGCAGGAAAGCGCATCTATATCAGTGAGTTTCGAGTTCTTTTTGAAGTGTCTGGCGAAGTTTCCGCGAGCACCCGTGCCGGCTACCTGCCGGGAACGAACTACGGCGGCACCCGTTCACGAATCAAATATCAGGTCGCCAATGTCGATATTGCGGCCTTGCAGGCATTGACCGACAAGGCCTGGGCCGATCTGCAGGAACGGCTGGCGGCCGGTGGCGTCAAGCTTGAGGACGCCGCGGCCTTCACGGCCGAGAATGGCGCGGTTTATGCGGCGACCGAGGCGGCGAGCACGATCGGGGCGCCGGTGTATGCCGAGCAGGACCTCGGACATAGCACGCGCAGGTATCTGGTACTGACGCCGACTGGCATGAAGCTGCACGAACGTGGATTTGCCGGCATGGGCGCGGGTGACATGGGCAAGCGTATGGACTGGAGCAAGAGCGGCTTCGACGGCATCGCCGTCGGTGTGGCGATCAATATCGCCGCGCTGGAGTCTTCCGGGTCGGGCTCGTCGATCTGGAATCGCGAAGGCGCCAGCACCGGCGCGGGCGAAGGAATGACGATTACCGCGCCGCCTCAGGGAATCGCCGCCAGCGGCCATGTTGACGGCGGTAGTCTGCGGGCGCCAAAAGGCATCGCCGTGGCTGGGAATTTTGCCCGCTTCCGGGAAGTAGGTGGCTTCGACTCGCAGAAGAACGCGGCTGTCGTGGCACTGCAGGTCGTGGGAAATCTTGCCGGCATCGCCGCCAACAAGTCGAAGGTGGTCGAAATGGAAGTTGATCTGGACGGGCCGACGACCAGCCGCATGGTGCTCAGCGGTTTGGCAAGCTTCAACCAGGCCTTGGTCGAGCAGTTCAAGGC
>LBIU01000472.1 GCA_000987445.1 Candidatus Accumulibacter adiacens
TTGCGTGCCATCGCCGAATCATCGACGACGAGAACCGAAACCGACATCTTCTCTCCTTGGCTTATTGGACGACCTCGCTGCTCGGGTGCTCGACGGGTATCCAGACCCTGATCCGCGTGCCTTGTCCGGGGGTCGAGTCAAGTTCGATGCGACCGGCGTGCTTGTGCACGATATTGTAGGACATGGACATGCCAAGGCCGGTGCCCTTGCCGACTGGTTTGGTGGTGAAGAACGGTTCGAATATCCTGCGTTGCACTGCCTCGCTCATGCCGCGACCGTTGTCCTTGACTTCCACCCACACCCACTGTTCCTGATGACCAGTAGATAGGGTAATCGTTCCCATCCCGCGGCCTTCATCGAGTGCATGGACGGCATTGATGATCAGGTTCATGAACACCTGATTGAGCTGTCCCGCCAGGCACTCGACTGGCGGAAGGGTGCCATAGTGCTTGTCGACCCGTGCCTTGTATTTGACTTCATTCCAGACCACGTTGAGGGTGGATTCGAGCCCGGCATTGAGATCGGCGTGCTGCCAGTCGCCTTCGCTGATGTGCGAAAAATCCTTCAAGTCCTCGACGATCTTCTTGACTCGCCGCAGACCCTCTTCGCTCTCCCTGATCAATGCCGGCAGGTCGTCCTGCAGAAACTCGATATCCAGCGTCTCTCTTTGCCTGGCGATGGCGGCTATCAGTGCGCTGTCGCTGAGGCCGGTCTCGGCTGTCCGGTAGGTTTCGATCAATGCCAGCATTTGCGCGCTGTAGGCCTTCAGCGTTTGCAGATTGGAGCTGACGAAGCCGACCGGATTGTTGATCTCATGCGCCACACCGGCCGCCAGCTGGCCGATGGAGGCCATTTTCTCCGACTGCAGCAGTTGGTTCTGGGCTTCTTCGAGACGCTCGTTCAGCTGCTTCAGCTCCTCGTAGTTCTTCTTGAGATCGTCTTCGGCGCGGCGCCGTTCGGTGACGTCCCGCAGCAGGCCGATCGCGTGCAGCTTGCCCTTCAGCAGCGTCGATGACAGAGACAGGTCGACGGGAATTTCGCCACCGGCGCGATTCAGCGCCACCATTTCGACCGTCTTGCCGAGAATCTTGCCCGGCTTGCCCTGCTGAAAACCCGCGTAGGCCTGCAGGTGTGCGGCACGGAAGCGTTCGGGCAAGAGGAACTCGGCGAGCCGCTGGCCGAGGGCCTCGTCCTTGCGCCAGCCAAAGATGCGCTCGGCCGCCGGGTTCCAGTAGGAGACCAGGCCGCCGTCGTCGACCATCACCACGGCGTCCTGCGCCGAATCGGTGATGGTCCGAATCGTCTGTTCCCGTTCCTGCAGGTCGGCGCAGGATTGCTGAAGTTCCCGCGTGCGCTCGCCGATCAGCGCTTCGAGCTCGTCGTTGTCGCGCCGCAGGGTCTGCTCGGCGGCAAGCAGGTCGGAGATGTCGTCGGCCGAACCGACGATGCCGAGCAATGCACCATCGGCGGCGTGGCGCGGCAGGATATGCACCCGCAGATGGCGATACTCGCCGTCGGCGCGGCGGAAACGGAACACCTGCTCGGCGCCCCTTTGTAGCACCGTCATCCTTTCGTTCAGCGCCAGCGCGTCCGCCCGCTCCTCGGGGTGAATGCCCAGTAGCCACCCCTGGCGCGCTTGTTCGTCGCTTGTGCGGCCGGTAAAGGCCAACCAGGCGCGATTGTAGTAGCTCTCGCCATCACGGCTGTTGATCCAGATCATTACCGGTGCGCTGTCGGCCAGCGAGCGGAAGCGTTGCTCACTCTCGCGTCGGCTGGCATCGGCCACATCGCGTGCCTGTACGGCTTCCTCGAGAGCCGCGATCTTCTCCTCCATCGCCTGCGCGTGCGCCTCGCCCATCGATTGCAGTGAGCGGAAGTAGTCCACCTGCTCGCGCAGTTGCTGCGGCGAGATGTGCAACTCGGCGACCTGATTGGCCAAAGCGACATGCAGCGCTGCGCTTTCGCGGTCGTCAAGGCGCAGGGTTTCGCTGGCCGCCTTGCGCGCCATGGCCGCGCCGATCGCGCCGGCCAGGGTGCGCTCGGCGCGCGTCGTCAGCTCGAGATAGGCGGGCCCGGAAAGGCTGCTTTCACCCTCGGCGAGCGCACCGCGCTGCACCTGCTCGATCGCCTGCGCCGCTTCGTGCGCGGGAAGATAGCGCGTAAACATGCGCTCGATCTGCTCGCCAACCGTCGCGTAGGCGATGCGCAGCTTGCCGCTGTCGTCGCTCTTGCGTCGCCTCGGTTTGCCGAACGGCCTGGCGTAGGCGTGGGCCATCGCCGATTGGTCATCGTCCTGCTGGCCGAGCAGTGAGCCGACGATATACCCCGAGACGTTGAGCAGCAGCGTCCAGAAGGCCGTATTCGCGTATGGCGAGCCCATATCGAGGCCGAACAGCGCTTCCGGCCGCAGGAACTCGATTGCCCATGGTCCGGAAGTCAGCCATTGCGCATCGCCGAGGCCGCTGCGGATGACCGCAGGCAGGAGCAGGGTGTAAGCCCAGGTCGCCCAACCCAGCGCCAGTCCCCACCAGGCCCCGCGCTTGTTGGCGCGTGTCCAGTAGAGGCCGCCAATGGCTGCCGGAACGAACTGCAGCACCGCCGCGAACGAGATCAGGCCCATCTGGATCAGCAGGTAGCTGTTTGCCAGCCCTTCCTGAAAGCGGTAGGCGGCAATCAGCATCAGAAAGACGATTCCCCAGCGGATCGGCCGCAAGCCGCCGCGCAGGCGCTCCCCGATGAGGCCACGGTCGACCAGTGGTAGCACGACGTGGTTGGAGAACATGATGGCCATCGTCGTGCAGGCGACCATGATCATGCCCAGCGCCGCCGAGAAACCGCCGAGATAGGCGAGCAGGGTCAGGGCCGGGCCGCCGCGGTCGAAGGGCAAGCGAATGACCAGCCAGTCGGCCGAAGACAGGGGGTAGCCGAGGAGCAGCCCGCCGATGGCAATGGGCAGCACAAAGAGTGACATCAGCAGCAGGTAGAGCGGGAATACCCACATCGCGGTCAGCAGATGACCTTCATCGTGATTGCCGACCACCATCACGTGAAACATCCGTGGCAGGAAGACGATCGCCGCCATCGACAGCACCAGGTAGGTCATCCAGGTGACATAGGTGCTGCCGCTCAGCGGCGCATCGACGAAGCGCTGGCGCAGCGTGGGGTCGGCGTCGAGACGTGTCAGCAGGTCGGAAAAACCGTCGAACAGACCCCAGGTGACAAACGCGCCGACGGCGACGAAGGCCACCAGTTTGACCAGGGATTCCACGGCCAGCACTGCCATCAGGCCATGTTGCCGTTCGCGGGTATCGACCCGGCGCAGGCCGAAGGTCGCGGTGAGGAGAGCGACCACGACGACGATCAGTTCGTCGGAAAAATGCCAGAACCCCCCGTGGTCGTGGTCATGCGTCAGGCCGGTGACGACAGTGAACGTTTCGACCAGGGCCCTCAACTGCAGGCCGATGTACGGCAGCATGCCAAGCAGCAGGATCAAGGTGATGAAGGCACCCATTGCCACTGAATGCCCGTAGCGTTGCGTGATCAGGTCCACGACGCTGGAAAAGCGGTAGCGTTGGCGAAGGTGGATCATCCTTCGTACCACCTGCCACGACCCCAGCATGACCAGGGTCGGACCGAGATAAATGGTGGCGTAAAGCATGCCGCTGTTCGCCGCGCTACCGACGCTGCCGAAATAGGTCCACGAGGTGCAGTAGACGGTCAGTGAGAGGGCGTAGACCAGGCCCTGGCCAGCCGCCGGGTAACCGCGAGCGGCTCGGCGCTCGGCCCAGGCCCCGGCCCCAAGAAGCAGCCCGACGTAGGCCAG
>LBIU01000473.1 GCA_000987445.1 Candidatus Accumulibacter adiacens
ACGGTTTTCCAGCGCGGAGAAAAAAGCAGCTTGTGATCTTCCGGCATATTTCCAGGCTCGAGTCCATGGAACGTGCTTACTTTAAAGCAGTCACGATTCTTGTTCAGAAATGAGCACAGTTTGTCGAACCTTCGAACGGCTACCCAGTCCGGGCGATCCTTTCTCAGATTCATAAGCTCGAAGTTGTGTAACAGGACGACGAACGCCTTGTCCTCCGCCTCCAAAGCGCTCCAAAGCAAGCCCTCAAGTTCACGGAAGGAACAGGCAGCAATTTGCGTATGACGCAACCTGCTTGAACCGTCATTGAAAACCGTCATCGGGTACTCATAAACCCCATCGCAAACAAAGGGCTGGAGAGCCATGACGCCGGGCAACACGCCACTGTCTTGACCAGACATGCTCGCGTTATAGCTGCTATCGAACTTGATGCCATTGACGGCCAGGGCCGATAAGGAATCCTTGTTAAAAGCGAAGCTGCCCGCGCGAAACGCGTTTACAGGCGCTGCTCCAGCCTGTGCGAGCAGTTCGGCTCCAGTGCCAATCAGGGAAGTTTGCTCTGCCAGCGTGAAGAAACGTAGATGCTGTCGCTTTCCGTTCACATCCTTCAGTAGAGGCTGTCGCGACTCGTCCACCCATTCGGTATGCAAGTGTAACTGTACTTCCTGTTGGCCTGCATTGAGAAGGGCGACGATCTCTGCCAATGGTTCTATGCCAAAGCGAGTGGAAAAAAGGGGCTCGACGAAAAAAACGCCGGTTAAGTCATGCGAACGAAGAACGTCTATTTGATAGGGAAGGCCGAAATTCCCATGCCGCGTAGGGCCATAAATGTACTTCCGAAAAGCGTCTGGAAACTTTCTATCAATATCACTCCATCCGTCGCACCACACCTCGACATCTACAGTCAGAAACACTTCAAGCATGCCGGAACGCCTCCTGAACAAATGATGGGGTTACGAATTGTTGTTTGGCTGTGGATGTCTCTTGTCGGCACAGCTGGCGAGCCGTCTACGCGATGGCGACCGATCGATGCTACTGGTTAACCACCGCTGGAAGCAAGTCGCCTGCTATCGCGCCGACCGAATGTCCTCACTTCTCGACGCTTGCCATGCGCATTTCGAACATCCGGTGCCAGTTCTTCCCGGTGACGAAAAACGAACCGCTCTCCGGTCGGTAGCAGATCCCGTTCAAGATATGGTGCGGTGTTTTTGGGGATTCGATGGCTTCCAGTTCTGAGCAATCGATCACGCGCACGAGGCGGCCGCTTGGAAGATCAAGCTGCGCAATCAGGGACGTGCACCAGATGTTGACAAACGCCTGGTCGGACACCGTTGTCAGCGCATTGAGGTGGCGGAATGGCAGACCCAGGCGGCGAACAGCGAAGCTCCCCGTGATCCGAAGATCCGGATTGTAGCGGCGAATGCGGTGACTGCCGTCGGTCGTCAGCAGTCCTCCGTCGTAGGCGGCCAAGCCCCAGCCGTGCTGATGAATTTGCCCTTCGCTGACGAGCCGAATTGGGTTTGTTGCATAAATCAGTACCTTGCCGCTGGTCCATGTGAGTTGATAGATGTGCTCGTTGACCCGCGCTATGCCTTCAGCAAAGTTGTCTTCGACGCGCACCATTTCGAGAATCGCACCGCTCGCTGGACATAGCCGTCGAAGGGAAGAGCGCTGCCACGAGCCGGTACTTTCATACAGCTCTCCCTCCGAGTATACGAGTCCTTGGGTGAAGGCTTCTGGGTCGTGGTCGAAGACCCTGATGATGCTCGGGCGCGCCACCGGGACGTGCAGCACTTGCAGTTGCCTGAGATACCTGTTGACGGTGTGCTTGACGTTCATGGCTCTTGCCCCGCAAGGATGCCGCCCGCGATGCGGTGATTCGACACGCAACGGCCAAGCCTGATCGTCGGTGATCGCACCTTCAACGCCGCGTTGATCGCCAAGACCGCGGATTCCTTCAGCCCACCTTCAACGTCATTTGTCATGTTCAAAAGCCAAGTTCAAACCTCGAATGGTGCCGGGTCGGTGCTGCCCGACCGGAAGCGTTCGCCGGGCAGGGAGCCTGCTCCCTGAATTCTCCGCCCCAGCCCGCGAGGGGGGGGTGCGTCGCCTGCGCGGCTTTCACAGTAAGCCAGCGCCGATGGAAATACAATTCGCCGGCTCTGCGGTCTACAGCGCCGGGGCCTTCGCCATCGATCCTGCGAGCAAGCACCTGCCGAACGTCGGCAAGGCACGCCGAGGTTTCCGTGGACGATCATCGAGTGACGCTTCCCCAGCGATGACAGGGCCAGAAGCGCTTGCTTGGGTCTGGCGATTTCTCGCAAGTTGATAGACAATGCGAGCGGAAAATCGACGCTGACCGACGGGCTGGACGGGGCGCAGTAGGTTCCATCGAAATTGATCTTTTCCCCGAGGGTGCGCGATGACGGCAGGCGTAGTTCTGGCATTCGACGATGATCGTGCTGCGCGCGGTGCCTTTGAACACCGTCTGGCAGCGATGTCCAATTGGCAGACGGTGGGCAACTCGGTCTGGAGCTTGCGGCTCGTCGATGCTTCCCGCTTCTTTCCTCCAGCGATGAGTCTTTGACCGCCCGATGAGTTTGGCCCCAAAAAATCAGAAAGACCCGTCGTGCGACAAGGAGGCGCTTCTAAGCCTGTTCGCGGCAATGCCGGACGGCATCGCCGTGCTGGATGCGACGGGAATCGTTCTCTTTGCCAACGACAGCGCTCATCGCATGTTTGGCGGGCGCCAGTTGCTCGGAACAGAGCTTGGCCTACCAGCCATGGCCCGCGAAAGTCATGCCGAGGTCGAGGTGATCGATGCTGCGGGCGACATCGCTAGGGCCGAGCTGCGCGCCGTGACGCTTGACTGGTTGGGACAAGAGGCCACCGCTGTCACCCTGCGTGAGGTCTCCGAGCGACCTGCTCCGGAAAAGCAATTGGCCTTGGCTGGCCTGGTGTTCGAGAGCGTCCGTGAAGCCATCATCGTCACCCGGCCCGATGGGGTCATCGTCAGCGTCAATCCCGCCTTCACGACAATCACCGGTTATTCCGCCGAAGAGGCGCTCGGCAATACGCCGCGTCTGTTGACCTCCGGCGAGCACGATCGCGCCTTCTACGAGGCCATGTGGGCGTCGATTGCCGAGCAAGGGTTCTGGCAGGGCGAAATCGTCAGCCGACGCAAGGACGGCTCGCTCTATCCCGAGTTGCTTTCGATCTCGCAGGTCAAAGATGCCGATGGCCAGGTGAAATATCTGATCGGTATAATCTTCGACCTCACCCAGCACAAAATCAACCAGGCTTCGCTTGAGGAGGTGCGCCTCCAGTTGCAGCAGTCGGAGAAGCTCCGCGAGGAAATTGAGCGAAGATGTCTGGTGGCGGACTCTACTGTACTCTCCGTCGTCGGCGGCATGTACGGTTCGGCACCTCTTTCACGCTCCGCCAGGGTGGTTTTTGAGGAGTTGGTGCTCAGATACGGCAGGACGCTGGAACTGGCGGTGGAGAATCTGGCGGTCAAGGCCGGAAATCCCGTTTCCGATCAGCTGCGGGCACTCGCCGAGGATCTGGGTTATCTGCAGGCCGGGGCGCGCGACGTTGCCGAACTGCACTCCGAGACGCTGACCAGAAAATCCAAAGACGCTGGGGCGATGAAAGCCAAGGCGCTGCTCGAAGAAGGGCGCTTCCTGGTGCTGGAACTGATGGGGAATCTGTTGTCCTTCTATCGCAAGAACTACGCCCGTGTCCCAGCCGCAGCGCACCATGTGCGGGAGCCGAATACAAGAGCCGTGCATAGCCGGCCCAAGAAGGAAGCCACATGAACAAATTCAGACTTACCCTCTATGTCACCGGGCATACGCCGCGCTCGGAGAAAGGCATCAGGAACCTGCAGCGGATTTGCGCGGAGGAGCTGCAGGGGACGTATGAAATGACCGTGATCGATGTCCTCGAACAGCCACAGTTGGCGGAGGACCAAAAGATACTTGCCACCCCGACCCTGGTAAAAGAGCTGCCGCCGCCCTTGCGGCGGGTCATCGGGGATCTCAGCGATACCGAGAAGGTCTTGCTCGGGCTTGACATCGCCGCGGTGGTTGAGCGCAACGAAAGAAAGGGGAAATAGCTCATGTCGGGCTCAGTGATCACTGCAGTGGAAAAGCTCGAAACCGGCATTCCTGGTTTCGAGCATGTTTCCGTGGGCGGCTTTCCGAAGGGGCGAACCTGTCTCCTTTCCGGCACCGCGGGAAGCGCCAAGACGGTTTTTGCCGTCCAGTTCCTTGTCGAGGGGATCCGCCGGGGCGAGGGCGGCGTCTTCGTCACCTTCGAAGAGTCTCCGGAAAACATCATGAGCAACATGCTCAGTTTTGGCTGGAATCTCGAGCAATTGGTCAGCGAGGGCGGGCTGGCTTTCGTGGACGCCAGCCCGCAACTGGATCAGGAACTCGTCGAAGCCGGAAGTTACGATCTGGGCGCGCTGTTGGCGCGCATCGAGTATGCAGTCGGCAAGGTGCGGGCCAAGCGCGTATCCGTCGACTCTCTGGGAGCGGTATTCAGTCAGTTCTCGGATGTGGCGACCGTTCGCGGTGAACTCTATCGCATGGCGGTGGCGCTGAAGAAGTTGGCCGTGACGGCACTCCTGACCGCCGAGAGAACCGAGGAGTACGGCCCACTGGCCCGCTTTGGCGTCGAGGAGTTCGTCGCCGACAATGTGATCATTCTGCGCAACGTCCTCGACGACGAAAAGCGGCGCCGGACGCTGGAGATCCTGAAGTTCCGCGGTACCGACCACGCCAAGGGCGAGTTCCCGTTCACGGTCATTCCCGGCGAGGGCGTGGTGATCATTCCGCTCTCCGAGACCAAGCTCAATCAGAAGTCCTCGACCTTGCGCGTGACCTCCGGCAACGATACGCTTGACGAAATGTGTGGCGGCGGCTTTTTCCGCGACTCGGTCATCCTCGTCTCGGGGGCGACGGGGTGCGGCAAGACACTGCTGGTGACCGCTTTCGTCAGCGGCGCGCAGAAGCAGGATGATCGATGCCTGTTGTTTGCCTTCGAGGAAAGTCGCGAGCAACTCTTTCGCAATGCGTCGGGCTGGGGTATGGATTTCGAGACCATGGAGCAGCAAGGCAAGCTGAAGGTGGTTTGCGTGTATCCCGAGGTGATGGGGCTCGAGGATCACCTGATCCGGATGAAGAGGGAGATTCGCGCCTTCAAGCCGACGCGCGTCGCAGTGGATAGCCTTTCAGCGCTGGAGCGGGTTTCCACCGGCAAGAGCTTTCGCGAGTTTGTCATCGGCATCACCTCGTTCATCAAGCATCAGGAAATCGTCGGGCTGTTCTCGTCCACGACACCGACCTTGTTCGGCGGCGCGTCGATCACCGAGGAACATATTTCCACCATCACCGACTCGATCCTCCTGCTGCGTTACGTCGAGATGTTCGGCGAGATGCGTCGCGGGATTACGGTGCTCAAGATGCGCGGCTCGATGCATGACAAGGGGATCAGGGAGTACGCCATCGACGGGCAGGGAATGCACATCGGCGCGCAGTTCCATGGCATCGCCGGGATCCTTTCCGGTCAGCCGATGCAGATCTCGCAGCCGGAAATCGAACGCATGGGTTCGCTGTTCAGGGAAGAATTGGGCGAGTAGGTCGGCAGGCGAGCGCCTACGCTGGCGATGGGCGGAACCAGGCCAGGCGGGCGGGCAGAAATCGCGACCACTTGTTCAGCGTAAGTGACAACGCAGGGACTGATCGATGACTACGAATTTGCAGGCACTTCAACAAGCCCCGTCGCACGACGAAAACACGACCCTTGGTTTGCTGGAGGCGATTCCGGACGGCGTCATGGTGCTCGATGTGGCGGGCGTCGTGCTCTACGCCAACCGTGGCGCCTATCACATGTTCGGTGGTCGCGAACTCGTCGGCAGGGACCTTGGCCTGCCGATCACGCTGGATGGCAGGCATGCAGAAATCGAGTATATCGATCGTGCGGGCTGTATCGGTCGGGCCGAGCTGCGGGCCTCGAGATTCGACTGGCTCGGGCAGCCGGCAACCGCCGTCAGCCTGCGCGACACCACTGTCCGCTACGCGCTGCAGGAGCAACTGGCGCTGGCCGATCAGGTCTTCGAAAGCGCGCAGGAAGGCATCGTCGTCACCTTGCCCGATGGCGTCATCGTTCGCGTCAATCGCGCGTTTGCCGCGATTACCGGCTACTCGGCGGAGGAAGCGCGCGGCCTGACGCCGAGTCTGCTTAGCTCGGGCGAGCATGGCCGCGCCTTCTTTGAGCGGATGTGGCGGTCGGTTTTCGAAGAGGGCTGTTGGCAGGGAGAAGTCATCAACCGGCGCAAGGATGGCTCGCTCTACCCGCAGTCGCTCTCGATCACGCGCATCCACGACGCCGATGGCGTGCTCACGCATCTGGTGGGCGTGTTCTCCGACCTGACTCAGGACAAGATCGCCCAGGACAAGCTGGCGGAGGCGCACAGCCAGCTGTCGCAATCGGAGAAGATGGCGGCGATCGGACAGCTGGAGAAGATGACGGCCATCGGCCAGCTGGCCGCCGGGGTCGTGCACGAGGTGAACAATCCGGTCGCTTTCGCACTCGCCAATCTCGGCGTATTGGGCGAGTATGCCGACCATCTGCTGCGGCTGGTGGACGCCTACGAACAGGACCGCTCGCAGAGCAGCGAGTGCGCTGCCCGCGTCGATCAGATCAAGGAGGAGATCGCCTACACGGAGCTGTGCGTGGACCTGAAGCGCTTGGTCGACCAGTCGCGCGAGGGTCTCGAGCGCGTGCGCCGCATCGTGCGTGATCTGAAGGACTTCGCGCGGCCCGGCGAGCCGAACTGGCAGTGGAGTGACCTGCATCAGGGTCTCGAAAGCACGCTGAACATCGTCGGGAACGAAATCAGGCGCAAGGCGAAAGTGGAGAAGCGCTACGGCGA
>LBIU01000474.1 GCA_000987445.1 Candidatus Accumulibacter adiacens
CTGTTACGTCCGGCGCTAATTCCGAGTCCTCGACCCAAGCTATTCGAGGTTGAAACGATGGCCGAGTCCCACGCTGCAACCGGCAGATCAAGCCCGGCGACAACGTGGGACGAAAGGGCTAGCGCGGCTCGGATGGCGGCGTCCGCCAGGACTCTTCGGGGTCGTACGGATTCATCTGCCGCTGGTGGTATCGGCGAAGCTGTACGAAGTAACGGCTCTCGCAAGCGGCGGCGAGTTGGTGAAGAAATTCACTGAGCGCTGCCGCGCTTTCATCAGAGAGGCCGTCGGGGAACAACGGGTCAGCAAGGCGGCGCTTCATCGCAATTCCTCGATCGCCAACTGCAACAGATCATCCGGCAAATGGTTCAGGCCTCGCGGCACCGCCAGGCGCATCGCCGTACGCAGAATTCGCCCGGCGTGCCGCGGTAGCCCCTTGCTGGCCTGACGCAAGAGCTCCAGGCCCGAATCGCTGAGCAGGGTATTCGTGCAACCGGCGTTCTTCAGGCTGTGCTGGATCAGTTGCGCAAAGCGTTCGCGTTCGAGCACCGGCTTGAGCTGCACGCGCACCTGAATCCGACCCGCCAGCGCCGCATAAGGCGCCCGTTCCAGCGTTTGCGCCAGTGTCGAATGACCGATCAACCAGACCGACATCACATCGCGAGTATCAAAGGCGAAGTTGAGAAAGGCCGGCAAATCCCGGAAGAACTCCGGCGGTAGATTCTGCGCCTCGTCGATGATCCACACCGGCACCAACTGGCGGCCATCGACCAGTTGCAGAATCCGCTCCTTCAGATCGCGCCACAGCTGCGCCCGCCGATAGCCCGCTTCCACTCCCAGCGCCCGCGCCAGACCGCGATAGATATCGAGCCGGCCGAAGTCCGTCTCCGCCTGATAGATCACCAGGTGGCGATGCGGATTCAGGCCTCGGGTCAGTTGGCGCAAGGCGGCCGTCTTGCCCACTCCCGGTTCGCCAGTGATCAGGCCGACCCCGGGCGAATGCAATAACCAGGCAAAGCGCTCCGCCAACTGCCCCAGCGCCCCGTCATCCCACAACTCGGCCGCTTCCTTGCCCAGCGGCGAATGCCGCAAACCAAAGTGTTGAAGATCCATCTCACGCCCCCTTG
>LBIU01000475.1 GCA_000987445.1 Candidatus Accumulibacter adiacens
TTTGCCGCCGAGAAGTTCGGCTACCCTTTGCTCGACCTGTCCGCCTTCGACGACGCACATATCCAGAAAAGTGCGATTGACCGCAAGCTGATCGCCAGCCATCGCGTCGTGCCGCTGCACAAGCGCGGCAATCGCTTGGCGATCGCCATCGCCGACCCGACCAATCTGCGCGCGCTTGATGAAATCCGCTTCCAGACCGGCCTGGCGGTGGACCCGGTAATCGTCGAGGAAGGCAAGCTTGCCCCCCTGGTCGCCAAGCTCTCGGAATCGGTCGAGGAGACGCTAAAGAGCTTTAACAGCGAGGACATCAACCTCGAGTTCACCGACGAGCAAACCCAGGAAAAAGCCGACGAGGCGTCAAGCCTGGAGGTCGACGACGCGCCGGTCGTCAGGTTCATTCAGAAGATGATGCTCGACGCGATCAATGACGGTGCCTCCGACATCCATTTCGAACCGTATGAAAAGAGCTATCGCATCCGTTTTCGTACCGACGGCATCCTGCGCGAAGTGGCCGCGCCGCCGCTGGTCATCAAGGACAAGATCGCTTCGCGGATCAAGGTCATTTCGCGCCTGAACATTGCCGAGAAGCGGGTGCCCCAGGATGGCCGGATGCGCCTGGTACTGTCCAAGAGCCGAGCCATCGACTTCCGGGTCAGTACCTTGCCAACGATGTACGGCGAAAAAATCGTCTTGCGAATTCTCGACCCGGCCAGCGCCAACCTCGGAATCGATGCGCTGGGCTACGAGCCCGAGCAGAAGGAGCTGTTGCTCGATGCCATTCAACGCCCCTACGGGATGATCCTGGTGACCGGACCCACCGGTTCGGGCAAGACCGTTTCCCTGTACACCTGCCTCAACATTCTCAACAAGGCCGGAGTCAACATCGCCACCGCCGAAGACCCGGCCGAAATACCGCTGCCAGGAATCAATCAGGTCAACGTCGATGACAAAGCCGGGCTCACCTTCCCGGTGGCGCTCAAGGCCTTTCTCCGGCAGGACCCGGACATCATCATGGTCGGCGAAATTCGCGACATCGAAACCGCGGAAATAGCGATCAAGGCAGCACAGACCGGACACATCGTCTTGTCGACCCTGCACACCAATGATGCGCCGGGAACGCTGACTCGCCTGATGAACATGGGCATCCCGACCTTCAACCTGGCCTCGAGCATTCTGCTGATCACCGCGCAGCGCCTGGTGCGCCGGCTGTGCACCTGCAAGAAACCCCTCGATACGCCGGTCGAGACCTTGCTCAACGCCGGCTTCCTGGAAAGCGATCTTGATGGCACCTGGACACTCTACGGTCCGGGCGAGTGCGACCGCTGCAAGGGCAGTGGCTACAAGGGGCGCGTAGGTCTCTACGAGGTCATGCCGGTGACTGAAGCGATTCAACGCATCGTCATGGCCAACGGCAGCGAGCATGACGTGGCAGCCCAGGCCAGGCAGGAAGGGGTCAATGATCTGCGTCGTTCCGGACTGCTGAAGGTCAAGCAAGGCCTCACCTCTCTTGACGAGATTCTCGGCAGCACCAACGCTTGAAGAAGAGGAAATAAATGGCCACCGCCGCGAAACGCACCCGCAAAGCCGAGGCAGAAATCAAGGAATTCACTTTTCTCTGGGAAGGGAAAAACAAGGCTGGCAAGGTCGTCCGCGGCGAGCAGCGCGCCAACAGCCAGAACGTCGTGCGCGCCACCCTGCGGCGGCAGGGGATTCTGGTCAGCAAGGTCTCCAAGCAGCGCTTCAAGGGTGGCCGACAGGTCACCGAAAAGGACATCACGCTGTTCACCCGGCAGTTGGCGACGATGATGAAGGCCGGCGTGCCGTTGCTGCAGACCTTTGAAATCGTCGGACGCGGACACGACAACCCGGCGGTCGGCAAACTGCTCCTGGACATCAAGTCCGACGTCGAGACCGGCAGCTCGCTGTCGCAAGCCTTTCGCAAGCACCCGCTTTTCTTCGACCAGTTGTACTGCAACCTGGTCGCGGCCGGCGAGCAGGCCGGCATTCTCGAGACACTCCTCGACCGCCTGGCGAACTACAAGGAGAAAATGCTCGCCATCAAGTCCAAAATCAAGGCCGCACTGTTCTACCCGGTGGCGATCATCGTCGTCGCTTTCGTCATTACCGCCGTGATCATGATCTTCGTGATTCCGGCCTTCAAGGAAGTCTTCAAGAGCTTTGGTGCCGATCTGCCGACGCCAACACTGGTGGTGATCGCCATTTCGGACGTCTTCATCGAGTATTGGTGGGCCATCTTCGGCGGCATCGGTGGCACCGTCTATGGTTTCTTCTATGCCTGGAAACGTTCGGAGAAGATGCAGATGGCCTTCGACCGCCTGTTCCTCCGTTTGCCTGTTTTCGGCGAAATCATTCGCAAGTCGGTCATCGCCCGCTGGACGCGTACGCTGGCCACCATGTTCGCCGCCGGGGTGCCCCTTGTCGAGTCGCTGGAGTCGGTCGGTGGCGCAGCCGGCAACTATGTTTACAAGGTGGGTACCCGGCAGATTCAGGGTGAGGTCAGCACCGGCACCAGCCTCACTTCGGCGATGCAGAACTCGGCCCTCTTCCCGAACATGGTGAACCAGATGGTCGCCATCGGTGAGGAATCCGGGGCCCTCGATTCGATGCTCGGCAAGGTTGCCGACTTCTTCGAGGCTGAAGTTGACGACGCCGTCGAGGCGCTTTCCAGCCTCATGGAGCCGATCATCATGGTCGTTCTCGGCGTGCTGATTGGTGGCATGGTAATTGCCATGTATCTGCCGATCTTCAAACTGGGTGCCGTCGTTGGCTGACCGGGAAGACGGCGCTTGAGCACTCGCCGCCTCTCGGAAAGCCGCGCGCGGCGCGGCGCATAGTGTCCGGCATTCTCCCTGCGGACCTGCCCCCGCCTCTGTTCGCGGCGATCTGCGGCGTGCTCGGGCTGCTGGTTGGCAGCTTTCTAAACGTCGTCATCCACCGGCTGCCGATGATCATGGAACGTGACTGGCGCCATCACTGCGCCGAACTACGCGGTGAAGAACCCCCGCCCCACGAACCGCTGTCGCTGGCCAGACCGGGCTCGCGCTGCCCAGCCTGCGGACATGCCATCAGGGCGATCGAGAACATTCCGCTGCTGAGCTGGCTGTTTCTCCGCGGCCGCTGCTCGGCGTGCACGGCAGCGATCTCGCCGCGTTACCCGCTGGTCGAGGCAGCCAGCGGCCTGTTGTGCGCCTTTGCCGCCTTTCATTTCGGCTACGGCATCACAGCCGTCGCCGCCATGCTCTTGATCTGGAGCCTGATTGCGCTGACCGGCATCGACCTCGACAGCCAGTTGTTGCCCGACGCGATCACGCTACCCCTGCTCTGGGCCGGCCTGCTGTTCAATCTCTTCGGCACTTTCGCCGACCTGCAATCGGCAGTCATCGGGGCGATGTGCGGCTATCTTGCCCTGTGGTCGGTGTACTGGGCTTTCAAGTTGAGCACCGGCAAGGAAGGCATGGGCTACGGCGACTTCAAGCTGCTCGCCGCTCTCGGCGCCTGGCTCGGCTGGGAGATGCTGCCCTTGACCATCCTGCTCTCGTCGCTGCTTGGCGCCGGGGTCGGTATTGCCCTGATCGTGATCGCCAAGCGCGGTCGCAGCGTGCCGATTCCCTTCGGTCCCTACCTGGCGGCCGCCGGCTTGCTGGCACTGTTCTGGGGAAAGCCGCTGACGCGCACCTACCTTAGCCTGCTGTAGCCTTATCCGGCTGGCGACGGGACCCTCCGCAGCCGCGCTGGGGACCGGCAAACGACACCCGGGTTGGCGTATAATCGTGCCTTTTCGGGCGCCACTTGTGGCCTTTGAGGGTTCGTCATGCCGATTTACGCCTATCGCTGCGAAGCTTGCGGTTGCGCAAGAGATCACCTACAGAAACTGAGTGAGGCGGCCTTGAGCATCTGCCCGGAATGCGGACAGGCGACGTACAAGAAACAGGTCACGGCGGCAGGCTTTCAGTTGAAAGGCAACGGCTGGTACGTGACCGATTTCAAGGGTGGCAACAAGGCCCCGTCAGCGGCCAACGCGGGCTCCGAGAGCAAGCAGAACAGCCCTCCCGCCGGCACGGCAAGTACGACGAGTTCCAAAACGCAATCAACGGATTCGAGCAGTTCAACGAGCCCTAGCAAGGCAAAGGCCTCGGCCGACGGCGCGCCCGCCGGCGCCAAGAACACGGCGGCTGTCAAAGACAAGGGATGAAGCGGTATTTCATCACCGGCCTGCTAATCTGGGTGCCATTGGCAATCACGGCCTGGGTGTTGGTGCTGATCGTCGGAACCATGGATCAATCGATGCGCCTGCTGCCAGCGGCGATCCACCCGCGCACGCTGCTCGGCTTCGACATCCCGGGTGCCGGAGCCATCCTGACCCTGTTGATCATCATGATCACCGGCTTGCTGGCCGCCAATTTCATCGGCCAACAACTGGTGCGCTGGTGGGAACACCTGCTGGCGCGCATTCCGGTCGTCAATTCGATCTACAACAGCGTCAAGCAGGTTTCCGACACGCTTTTCTCGTCATCGGGCAACGCTTTTCGCAAGGCGCTTCTAGTCGAGTACCCGCGTCGCGGCGCCTGGACCATCGCCTTCCTGACCGGCAAGCCGGGCGTTGATGTGCTTCACCATCTCGACGGCGACTACGTCAGTGTCTACGTACCAACGACACCGAATCCGACCTCCGGCTTCTTCTTGATGCTCCCGAAAACGGACATCATTGAATTGGAGATGAGCGTCGATACAGCGCTGAAGTACGTTATTTCCATGGGCGTCGTCGCGCCACCCTCCGTGCACTCGGAAGAACCGCCCGTGTCGCAGCAATCGGTCGCCGCCGTTGTGCCGCCCATCGATCCCACCCACACCTGATACCAGCAACCCGGAAACAGCATGCGAACTCATTACTGCGGACAAGTCAATTCACAGCTCATCGGCCAGGAAGTGAGGCTTTGCGGCTGGGCGCACCGGCGGCGGGACCACGGTGGCGTCATCTTCGTCGACCTGCGCGACCGCGAGGGTCTGGCCCAGATTGTCTGCGATCCGGATCGTCC
>LBIU01000476.1 GCA_000987445.1 Candidatus Accumulibacter adiacens
CTCGGCACAGGCTCAGCCGGCGGCGCGGAATTGCCCAACAAGGCTGCGCTCCCGTATAATGCGTCGGCTTGCAAGGATCCGAGCGGGAGGGCCGTGCGCCCGTCCCGCTTTTGCATGTCTGCAGCCCGGACCGGCGACGCATTCACCAGCAGCATCAACAGGAGTCTTTCGTGTCCTTGTTACCCACTCTTCCGCCAGCAATTCTCGCACTGGCCGATGGGACGATTTTCCGCGGCCATGCCATCGGCGCCGGCGGCAGCAGCAGCGGTGAGGTCGTGTTCAATACCGCGATGTCCGGCTATCAGGAGATCCTTACCGATCCCTCCTACTGCCGCCAGATCGTCACCCTCACCTACCCGCACATCGGTAGCGTCGGCTGCAACGGCGAGGACTTCGAATCACGCGGCAACTATGCCGCCGGCCTGGTCATTCGCGACCTGCCGATTCGCGCCGAGAGCTGGCGCCTGCAGGAAACCCTGTCCGACTACCTGCAGAAACACGGCGTCGTCGCCATCGCCGGCATCGATACGCGCAAGCTCACACGCCTCCTTCGCGAAGGCGGCGCCCAGGCTGGCTGCATCATGGCCGGCGACGTTGATGACGAGCAGGCGCTCGCTGAGGCAAGGCGCTTTCCGGGCCTCGCCGGCATGGACCTGGCCAAGGTGGTGAGCTGCGCAGCGCCCTACGCATGGACGGCCGGCGCGTGGACCCTGGACGGCTATCGCTCGCTCGGCGAGGGCGCCTTCCACGTCCTGGCCTACGACTTCGGCGTCAAGCACAACATTCTGCGCATGCTTGCCGATCGCGGCTGTAGAGTCACGGTCGTGCCCGCGCAAACGCCTGCCGCCGAGGTCCTCAAGCGCCAACCCGATGGCGTTTTTCTGTCCAACGGTCCCGGCGACCCCGAACCCTGCGACTACGCCATCGAGGCCATCCGCGAAGTCCTCGCCGCCGGGGTGCCGACTTTCGGCATCTGCCTTGGCCATCAGCTGCTGGCCCTGGCCTCCGGCGCCAAAACGACGAAAATGAAGTTCGGCCATCATGGCGCCAACCATCCGGTCAAGGATCTGGGTAGCGGGCAAGTGATGATCACCAGTCAAAACCATGGTTTCGCGGTGGATGGCGAGACGCTGCCGGCAAACTTGCGGCCCACGCACGTATCGCTGTTCGACGGCTCGCTGCAGGGCATCGCACGCCGCGACGTTGCCGCTTTTTCCTTTCAGGGCCACCCGGAAGCCAGCCCGGGTCCGCACGACATCGCCCATCTGTTCGATCGCTTCGTCCAGATGATGCAAGACAAGAAGGGGCAACATGCCCAAACGCACTGACATCAAGAGCATTCTCATCATCGGCGCCGGTCCGATCGTCATCGGCCAGGCCTGCGAATTCGATTACTCGGGCGCGCAAGCCTGCAAGGCGCTGCGTGAGGAAGGCTACCGGATCATCCTGGTGAACTCGAACCCGGCGACGATCATGACCGATCCGGACATGGCCGACGTGACCTACATCGAGCCGATCAACTGGCAAACGGTCGAGAAGATCATCAGTCGCGAGCGGCCCGACGTGCTGCTGCCGACGATGGGCGGGCAAACGGCGCTGAACTGCGCCCTCGACCTGGCCAGGCATGGCGTTCTCGAGAAATTCGGCGTCGAGATGATCGGCGCCACCAAGGACGCGATCGACAAGGCCGAAGACCGCGAGAAGTTCAAACGGGCGATGACCCGGATCGGTCTTGGCTCGGCACGCTCGGCGATGGCGCACTCGATGGAAGAAGCGCTGCAGGTACAGGCCATGATCGGTTATCCGACGATCATCCGGCCCTCCTTCACCATGGGCGGTTCGGGCGGTGGCATTGCCTACAACCAGGAGGAGTTCGTCGACATCTGCGAGCGCGGCCTGGAAGCCAGCCCGACCAGCGAGCTGCTGATCGAGGAGTCGTTGATCGGCTGGAAAGAGTTCGAAATGGAGGTCGTTCGCGACCGCAACGACAATTGCATCATCGTCTGCGCGATCGAGAACCTCGATCCGATGGGCGTGCATACCGGCGATTCGATCACCGTCGCGCCGACGCAGACGCTGACCGACAAGGAATACCAGATCATGCGCAACGCCTCGGTGGCGGTCTTGCGCGAGATTGGCGTCGATACCGGCGGTTCCAACGTGCAGTTCGCGATCAACCCGCGTGACGGGCGGATGATCGTCATCGAAATGAATCCACGCGTCTCACGCTCATCGGCTCTGGCGTCCAAGGCCACCGGTTTTCCGATCGCCAAGGTCGCCGCCAAGCTGGCGATCGGCTATACCCTCGACGAACTGGCCAACGAAATCACCGGCGGCAAGACGCCGGCGTCTTTCGAACCCTCGATCGACTACGTGGTCACCAAGGTGCCGCGCTTCGCCTTCGAGAAATTCCCCGAGGCCGACTCGCGCCTGACCACGCAAATGAAGTCGGTGGGCGAAGTGATGGCTATCGGGCGAACTTTCCAGGAGTCCCTGCAGAAAGCCCTGCGCGGCCTGGAGGTCGGCGTCGATGGCTTCGACGAACGAACGACCGACCGCGAGGAAATCGAGATGGCGCTCAGCGAAGCACGCCCGGAGCGCATCTGGTACGTCGCAGACGCCATGCGCATCGGCATGAGCCTCGAGGAAATTCACCGCCTGACGGCGATCGACCCGTGGTTCCTGGCGCAGATCGAGGATCTCTACAAGCAGGCCGAAGTGATCCGCGGGCAGCCGCTGGAGTCGCTGTCACGCGAGGAGCTGCGGCACCTGAAGCGTGCCGGCTTCTCGGACAAGCGCCTGGCGACGCTGATGCAGACCACCCAGACGGCGGTTCGCGAGCGCCGTCACGCGCTACAACTTCGCCCGGTGTACAAGCGGGTGGACACCTGTGCCGCAGAATTTTCGACCGATACCGCCTACATGTACTCGACCTACGAGGATGAGTGCGAGTCGAACCCCAGCGACCGCAAGAAGATCATGATCCTCGGCGGCGGCCCGAACCGGATTGGCCAGGGAATCGAATTCGACTACTGCTGTGTGCATGCCGCGCTGGCGATGCGTGAAGATGGCTACGAGACGATCATGGTCAACTGCAATCCGGAGACCGTATCGACCGACTATGACACGTCCGATCGCCTCTATTTCGAACCGCTGACCCTCGAAGACGTCCTGGAAATCGTCGCCGTCGAGAAGCCCTACGGCGTCATCGTCCAATATGGTGGCCAGACGCCACTGAAACTCGCGCGCGACCTCGAAGCCAACGGCGTGCCGATCATCGGCACCAGCCCGGACATGATCGACGCCGCCGAGGACCGCGAGCGCTTTCAGAAACTGCTCCACGATCTCGGCCTCAAGCAGCCCGCCAACCGCACCGCGCGGACCGAACCCGACGCCCTGCGCCTGGCCGCCGAGATTGGCTATCCGCTGGTCGTTCGTCCATCCTATGTGCTTGGCGGACGGGCGATGGAAATCGTCCACGAGCCGCGCGATCTTGAACGCTACATGCGCGAAGCGGTAAAGGTTTCCAACGATTCCCCGGTACTCCTCGACCGCTTCCTCAACGACGCCTGTGAAGTCGACGTCGATGCCCTCTGCGATGGCGACGAGGTGCTGATCGGCGGAGTCATGGAGCACATCGAACAAGCCGGGGTGCACTCCGGTGACTCGGCGTGTTCGCTGCCCCCGCATTCTCTATCGGCCGAATTGCAGGACGAAATGCGTCGGCAGACACGGCTGATGGCCAAGGGCCTCAACGTCCGCGGTCTGATGAACGTGCAGTTCGCCATCCAGGACGATGTTGTCTTTGTCCTGGAGGTCAACCCGCGCGCCTCACGTACAGTGCCCTTTGTCTCCAAGGCCACCGGCCTGCAGCTGGCAAAGATCGCAGCGCGCTGCATGATCGGCCAGTCATTGGCCAGCCAGGGCTTCGACAAGGAAGTGATTCCGAATTACTTCTCGGTCAAGGAAGCCGTTTTCCCGTTCGCCAAGTTCCGCGGCGTGGACACCATCCTCGGCCCGGAAATGAAATCGACCGGGGAAGTAATGGGCGTCGGGGTCAGTTTTGCCGAGGCCTTCGTCAAGAGCCAGACGGCGGCCAGCGTGCGCCTGCCCCGTTCGGGGCAGGTGTTCATCAGCGTCAAGGACTCAGACAAGCCACAGGCAGTGGCCATCGCCCGCGATCTTCGGACGGCCGGGTTCACCCTGCTGGCAACGCGTGGCACGGCAACCGCCATCGCCGCGGCGGGCATCGA
>LBIU01000477.1 GCA_000987445.1 Candidatus Accumulibacter adiacens
ATCGATCTGCCGCCAGCCGCCGCCAACCAGCAGCGAGTCGCCGAAGTCCAGACGGGTGGCGAGAAAATCGCCTTTCATCGGCTGGCCCATGCGCAGGATGCCGAGCACCGACAGTCCGTGACGTTCGCGGAAATGCGCCTCCTTGATGGTTCGGCCGAGCAGCCGCGAGCGCGGGGTCAGGAGGACTTCTGCCAGGCCCAGCTCCTGGGCCAGGATCCGTAGCTGCTCGCTTTCGATGCTCAGGCGCTGCAAGCCCTCGCCAGCGCGCAGCAGTTCGGCCAGCTGTTGCTCCGTGGCCACCAGGTAGATGGTGTCGTCGGCCCGGTAGTCGGTTTCGACGAGCGCCGGCCTGAGCACCGGAGTGCCTCGCGATTGCCGCTCGAGGCCGACGACGATCACCTCATAGCGGCTGCGCAGCTGTGCCTGGCCGAGTTTCTGACCGACCAGCGGCGAGCCGGGCTCGATGCGCAGGCGGAACAGCTGCTCCTTGATGGCGTAGGCACTGATCAGATCGTCGAGCGAAAGGCGGTTCGGGGCCTCGGCGCCTGGAGCGCCATCCTTGGGAAGCAGAAAGCGCCCGAGCACGACGATGAAGGCGATCGTGGCCACGAGAATCAGCACACCGATCGGGGTGAAGCTGAAGAAGTTGAAGGCCTGCATGCCTTCCCGGGAAAGCTGATTGCTGACCACCAGGTTGGGCGGCGTACCGATCAGGGTCAGCATGCCGCCGAGCGAACCGGCAAAGGCCATCGGCATCAGCAGGCGGCTCGCGGGAACCCCGGCCTTGGTACTCAGGTTCAGGGCGACGGGAATGAAGACGGCCACTGCGCCGGTATTGCTCATGAATGCCGAGAGACCGGCGACGACGAGCATCAGCAACACCAGCAGACGGGTTTCGCTGCTGCCGGCGACGCCAAGCAACCAGTTACCGATCGCGAAAGCGACGCCGGTGCGGAACAGGCCCTCGCCGATGACGAACAGCCCGGCGATCAAGATCACCAGCGGATCGCCGAATCCGGCAAGCGCTTCCTGTGGCGCGAGCAGGCCGCTGAGCATCAGGGCCAGGACCGCCAGAAGGGCGACGATATCCATGCGCAAGCGGTCGCTGACGAAGAGCAGCACCGTCGCCAACAGCAGGCCAAAAACCAGCAGGATGTCGCTCGTCATGATCAGGTTCTCCAAAGCTTTGGCAATTGCCCGCCGAAAGCTTTCTCCTGCGAGCTATGGCACAGGAAGATCGATAGCGGGCGGGCGGAGGAAGTCACGGCTTGCGGGCGGACGGGAGGAGGCCGCCTCCGTGCAATCGATAAGCTGCGATATTACCATTGCGGTCGAAGCGGTCATCACCTGTCGAGACCCCCCTTGAACGCTTCCGGCGTGCAAGCCGTTGCGCTTGCGGCAATCGCCTAGACTTCGAGAAGGCGGAACTCTTCGCTTTCAGAAAACCTGAGGATGTCCCCAGGGCGAAGCCACTTCTCGCCGGTGATTCGCTCCCCGTTGACGAAGGTGCCGTTGCCGCTGTCGAGATCGCTCAGGGTGCAGATGCCCACCTCCAGCTGCACGCGGGCGTGATATCTACTCACCGAAGGGTTGCTGATCACCACGTCATTTTCCTCGGCCCGTCCGATGGTCGTTGTTCCGTCGCTGAGGGCGTGGCGCAGCAAGGCATTGCTGCGTGAGATCAGGACCAGGCCAGGGGCGGGCGATTCGGCAGACTCCGGGCATGCTGGCGGAAACGCCCGCAGCACCTGCGTTGTCACGTTGTCGGAGCGGGGCGCCGCCCGGCGTTCCCAGTCGCTTTCGAAGACCGCGTTCAGTTGCTGCAGGATGGCGCCATCGTCAACCGTGATTGACAGTTCGCGGCGGCGGTCGAGGCTCACCGTGCGCAGGTTCATGCTGCCGATGACCGCCGTGGCACCGTCGATGATCGTGCACTTGGCGTGCAGCCGGTAGCGTGCCACGGCCCGGAAGGCGATTTCGGTCGGCAGCTTGCCGCTGTGCCGTTCGTCGCCGAGGACGCGAACCGGGATACCGCTGCGAGCCTTGTTCACGAGCAGGGCGACGATGGCCGGATCCTGCAGCTTGGCGTCGGCGATCTGAATCGAACTCGTTGCCGCTGCGAGAAGGTCCGTGATCTTCTGCCGGCTGTTGAAGGGGCTGACCAGCAAGGGCGATTCATGGTCGGCTGCGAAAGGCCGGTCGTGCCAATCGGCGTCGAACAGACGGTTGATCTCGGCGGCGATGGCGGGGCTGAAGACCTCGATGCCAAAGTCGCGCGCGTAGTGCAGGTTTTCGCGCGTCGGGTTGAAGGTGAATACGAAGGCTTCCTTGTCGTCCACCGTCATCATCTTGTAGTGGTAGCGTGCGCGCTTGCTGTCGCCAGCGGGGGACCTGGTCGCGATACCCGCTTCGCTGGCTTCCTTGACCAGCTTGTGGTTCTGCTCGCGCCAGCCACGGGCGCTGCTGGAGATCAGCACGCGAATGCGAACACCGCGCTGGCGCGCTTCGATCAGCGCCCGCTGGATGATCGGATCGTCCATGCGGAAGACGGTCAGGTTTATCGCGCGATCGGCGCGGTCGATCGCCCGCACGATCGGGAAGAAGCTGTCGCCGGGTTGTACGATGAGCGAAACCTTCTGGTGCATTGCAGGGATCCTGTGGCCGTCGTCGACGCCGACCGATCTGGGACAATCGCAGTCCGGACGAACGCTAGGCAGAATGACAATCCGTCAGCCCTACCTTAACATCCGTATTCAACTTCATTCCGGGGCTTTAGGGAAAGACCATCAAACACACTACTTCCATTATGGATCGCTATCTTCTTCTGTTGCCGCTGTGCGCCCTGTTCATGGCCGGTCACACGGCGGCCACCACTTTCCCGTTGCCGCCGCCCGGTGGCGACGTGGTCGGAGAGGTCGAGTTCACCCGCGCCAGTCGTGCGGACACCCTGCTGGACATTGCCCGCCGCCACGATATCGGTCAAGACGAAATCCTGCTGGCCAATCCGAACGTCGATCGCTGGCTGCCGGCAGAAGGGGCGCAGGTGACCCTCCCGAATCGCTACATCCTCCCGAGGGCGGAACGTACCGGCCTGGTGCTCAATTTGCCGGAAATGCGCCTGTACTTTTATCCGAAGCCCTTGCGCGAACAGGCGCCGGTGGTGATCACCCACCCGGTAAGTGTCGGGCGCATGGACTGGGTGACACCGCTGGGAAAAACGAAGATCATCGCCAAGGAGCGGGATCCCTCCTGGCGTCCGCCCGAGTCCGTGAAGGAGGAGCATGCCCGGGAGCAGGGCGAAATCCTGCCCGATGTCGTGCCGGCCGGGCCCGACAATCCGCTCGGACGCTTCGCCATGCGCCTGGGATTGCCGGGCTATTTGATTCACAGCACCAACAAGCCCTTCGGGGTCGGCATGCGCGTCACGCACGGCTGCATACGCATGTATCCGGAGGATATCGAACGACTGTTCGACCTGGTTCCGGTGCGCACGCAGGTGCAACTGGTCAACCAGCCGATCAAGGTCGGCTGGCTGGATGGTGCCTTGTATGTCGAAGTTCACCCGCCGATGGATGAGGACCAGGAGAAATACCTGGAGATCATGAATGACGCTTTGGAGCGCATTGCGGAGGCTGTCGCCGGAGCGGAAAACCGGCAGGAAGTGGTGCTCAGCGACAACGCCATCAGGGCCGCGTTTCAAGAACAAAGCGGCATCCCGGTGATGATCTCGGAGTCGCCTTACGGTGGCGGAAACAGAGAAGCCCCCGCAGGGGCTTGGCGCTACTAGCTCGATCAGTCCGTGCAGCACGCCGTTAAGTCAGTGGCGCTGCCCCATCGGCGCGGCAGGCGCCTGACGCTTATTTGTACATCGCCTTCTTGAACATGCGGTCGAGCTTGTTCGCCGTATCGTCGGATGTCGCTTTGGCCGCATTGGCCGTAGCTAAGGCGTTCTGCGCGATGGCCTTGGCATCGGCGGCCTCGCGGGTGGCCGCGGCCGTGGCCGTTGCCGTGTCTTTCTTGTTCTGCGCGATCTCGGACCGCAGTGCCTCGATGTCTCCATTGGTGGCGCAACCGCTCAGGCCGGCATAAACACCGGTTATTACGACAAGGGCCAGGACCCGTGAGCGATTCATTAGCGACTCTTTCATTGCTTTCTCCTTGATCAATATGGTGAGCTGGTTGATACGACGGGCAACTTCCCCTGAAGCGGCCACTCCTGTCGCCGGAGTGGGTGCGCAGCGACAGGATGTAACGCTGCTAGCATAGCCTACCTGGAGAGACGATCAAGAAAAACCACCATTTTTCGTCTGCGCGCGCAGGCGGGCCCCGACGCCACTAACCGCGAACCGGAAAGCCGCTTGAGTTGGTGCCGCTTAGCGAATCTCGACGGGGGTGCCGACCTGGACCCAGTTCATCAGACGGTCGATCTGCTCGTTGGTCAATGCGATGCAGCCATTGGTCCAATTGTATTGCCGATGTATCTTGAGATCCCCGGCGCCGGTGCCATGGATGCCGATGAACCCACCGAGGGGCGTGTTTTGAGGCGGGCGCCGCTTGCTTGCCGAGGCGCGGCTTATCGCTTGCCACTGCGCTTCGCTGATTTTCCCGTCCGCCAGGGCGCGCTCGGCCCGCTCGATATCGGGATAGCTCAGGCCCAGGAAGCGATGGTATTGCGATTTTTCGGGTATCCAGGCGATGGTGAATCGCCCCAGCGGGGTTCTGTGGTCGCCTTCCATCTTTGCATCGGTCGTGCCATAGCGCCCGATGGCAATATCCTTGAAAACCTTCTGTGCTTTGTCACCTTTCATGACGGTCAAGGTGGCATCCCGCGTATCGACCTTGAGCCACACGGTGTTTGCTGCCGTACCCTGGGCGGCCGAGGGCAGTGCCATCGCGCTGGCGAGAAGCAGTGCTGTGCATAAGCGTATCAGCCTGGCTGGCGAGCCACGCGGCGCGGGCTGCGACAGACATCCCATCAACCGCCGACGCACGGCTGACAGGGCGTCGGCAAATGCGGAATGTATTCCTGGTGTTGGTGATTCTTCCGTTTTTTCAGATTTCTCAATATGCATGTGAGCAGTGGATTTAATCATTTTCCCGTGAGGAAGTGAGGCGGGGAATTCAGGGAGGCTGCTCCCTGCCCGGCGAACGATTCCGGCGTGCAAGCCGGAATCTCCGGAATCCCCGGAGTCCCCGGAATCGCCACTCCAAGAGAACAGGGGGCGGGCATGACTTTCATGATCCGAGGGAGTCTCGACAGGTCATGACCGTCAAACGCGGCCCATGTTCAGTGCCAGGCGGCAGCGTAGCATGGCTGAGCTGGCTTGGGACGCGCTTCCGGGAGCGGCTTGCCATGCGACGACGGTTGGCATGGTCAGCGCAGCAGCAGGTTCGGGATGGTGGCCGAGCGCAGCAGATCCGTGGTCTTGCTGCCGAAGAGCAGGCTGCGCAGGGGCGAGTGCGAATAGGCGCCCATGATCAGCAGATCGATCGACTGTTCGCGAACCGTCCGGGCGATGACGCCTTCCGCGTCGCCGGGAAGCAAGGCGGCAGGGGCTGAAAAGCCCGCCGCGGTCAGGGTGGTGGTGGCCCATTCGAGTTGCTTGCCCGCCTCCCGGCTTTCCTTGCCGGACATCAGCAGGTGCACCGGCAGACCGCGGAAAAGCGGGCTGGCGGCGACCATCTCGACGCCGCGGCGAGTGACGATGCCGCCGTCGAAGGCGATCATCACCCGCTGTGGTTCCTTGAAATCGGCGGTGACGGTGAGGATCGGCTTGTGCAAGGCACGCACGACGCGTTCGACGTTGCGGCCGATATGGCGGCCACTATCGCGCTGGCCGTGTTCGGCCGCTTCGCCGCGGCGACCGAGGACGATCATGCACACGTCGCTTTCCTGCTCGGCCAGCGTTTCCGCCAGTTCGCCATGGCGTTGGCGGACGTCGACCGAGTGGCCTCCGGCGGCGATGGCGCGTTCACGCAGGCGATTGAGGAAGACGCGGCCCTGCTCGCGCGCCGCCTTGGTACGCCTTTCATCTTCGCTGGACAGCCGGCTGAGCAGCTTTTCCTGGGCGTCGACGCCGATGGCGCCGCTGTGGTCTTCGCCCGAGCCGATCTCCGGATGGTGGTCGATGACGTGCAGGAATTCCAGCGGCGCCGCCAGCCGTCGGGCGGCCCAGGCGGCGTAGTCGGCCACATGCTCGGAGAAGTGCGATTGATCGACACAGGCCATGACTTTGTCTTGCGTGTTGCTGTTCATTCTCGCTCCCCTCTCAGTGTCTCAATGGCCCATCAGCTGCTCGACGGCATCCGGTTTGTCATGCACCGCGAAGCGGTCGACCATCGTGCTGCTGGCTTCATTGAGGCCGATCACCTCGACTTCGGTCGCCTCGCGGCGGAACTTGACAACCACCTTGTCAAGAGCGCTGATGGCGGTGATGTCCCAGAAGTGCGCGCGGCTGACGTCGATGCGCACCTTCTCGATCACTTCCCGGAAGTCGAAGGCGTTGACGAAGTGCTCGGCCGAGGCGAAGAACACCTGCCCGGTCACCTTGTAGGTGCGCACGCGCCCCTCGTCCTCGGACATCGAGCCGATGTGCAGGATCTGGCCGACCTTGTGGGCGAAGAAGAAGCCGGAGAGCAGCACGCCAACCAGGACCCCCTTGGCCAGGTCATGGGTGGCGACGACCACGATCACCGTCGCCAGCATCACCACGCTGGAGCTTTTCGGGTGCTGGCGCAGGTCGCG
>LBIU01000478.1 GCA_000987445.1 Candidatus Accumulibacter adiacens
CACGAAAACATCGGATGGGCCATTCAGCTGCGCCTTCAGCGGCTGGGCCTGCCATTTGATGCCACGATAGTACTGGCCCTGGCAGCAAGCCTCCTCTTGGCGACCGCTCTCCATCGCTCGGTAGAGCAACCAGCGCTGCGTTGGATTCGCGCGCGCTACCGTAACCGAACCAGGCCGGCGGTATGACGGGAAAATACGTTAGGTGGTGCCTGCTGGCAATCACGGTCAGCATCACCTCGGTCATGGTCCTGCGTCTTTACGAGCGGCAGCAGCAGAACGCCGAACTCGCCGCACGACTGGAAAAGATCCGTCGGGTAGGCAGTGAAGCCGAAATCTCGTGTGCAGAAGTTGCCGCGGGCCGTCCGCTGGTGCTGCTCGCGCTCGGACAATCGAATGCCGCGAACCATGGAACCCTCATCCGCCGTGAGTCGAAACCCATCCGATTGCTCGCGCAGGGAAAGTGCGTCGAGGCCACTGATCCTTTGCCTGGCGCAACGGGTAACGGTGGCAGCATCTGGCAGCGGCTACCCGATGCACTGGGAAAACAGGAGAACGAAGGCTCCGTGGTCATGTCGGTCCTCGGCGTCGATGGAAGTTCCATTGAAGACTGGACGAGCAGTGACAGCCCCCTGCCAGCACTGCTAGTGGAACGGGTGAGGTCAATGCGCCCTCTCGGTTTGCCGCCCACGTTCGTACTCTGGCAGCAAGGCGAGGCGGACGTCCGCGATGGAACGAGCGCTGAAGAGTATTCGACACGACTGGACCGGCTGGCAGCGATTCTCGACGAGGCCGGCTCCGAAGCACCGATCATCCTGGCGACCTCCACAGTCTGTCGATCTGCCCCGAATGATGCAATCCGTAACGCCATTCAATCCAAGGCCGCCGACAACCCTCGTTTTCGCTTGGGCCCAGATACCGACCTCTTGTTGGGAGAGAAATTCCGCCGTGATGGTTGTCACCTGAGCAGCGAGGGACTCGACAATGCAGCGAGATTGTGGGCTGCGTCGATCAGGTCCGAGGCCTCTCCGGCGCCCATGATCGCTGAGTAGGAGACCACAGCACTTTGGCGACCGCAACGCGTAGCCGAGCCTGGCGCAGACATGACCGGAGGGAGGTGAACGAAACCGGGGTGGCGCCGACCCGTGAGGTACAATGTCGCCCTTTTCGAAACGCAGGGGTCACGGTCCCGTCGAGAAGCTCTCGACCATCATCACCATGACCGTTTCCCTGAACGTGAAAATCGCGGACACGACTTTTACGTTAGTGATTTTATCGAGGTTTCTTAGTGCTCGTTGCCAACAACATCACCATGCAGTTCGGGGTCAAGCCCCTCTTTGAAAACGTCTCCGTCAAGTTCGGCGAAGGCTACCGCTATGGCCTGATCGGCGCCAACGGCTCCGGCAAGTCGACTTTCATGAAGATTCTCGACGGCGAGCTCGAACCGACCGCCGGCAACGTCTCGAAGGACGCGCACGAACGCATGGCTTACCTGCGTCAGGATCAATTCGCCTTCGAAGACCAACGCGTCATCGACGTGGTGATGATGGGGCACGCGGAAATGTGGGCCTGCATGGTCGAGAAAGACACCATCTACGCCAATCCGGAAGCGAGCGAGGAGGATTACCTGCACGCCGCCGAGCTGGAAGGCCGCTTCGCCGAATACGACGGCTACACCGCCGAGGCGCGCGCCGGCGAGTTGCTGCTTGGCGTCGGCATCCCGGCCGAACAGCATTTCGGCCCGATGAGCGATGTCGCGCCCGGCTGGAAGCTGCGCGTGCTGTTGATTCAGGCACTGTTCGCCAACCCCGAGATCCTGCTGCTCGACGAGCCGACCAACAACCTCGACATTGCCACCATCCGCTGGCTGGAAAACGTGATCAACGACCGCAGCAGCACGATGATCATCATTTCCCATGATCGCCACTTCCTCAACCAGGTGTGCACCCACATGGCCGATCTGGATTACGGCAAGATCACCGTCTACCCGGGCAA
>LBIU01000479.1 GCA_000987445.1 Candidatus Accumulibacter adiacens
CAGCGTCAGCAAGATCAAGGCCGATCCCGAGAAGGTCAAGGCCTTCCGCGCATCGCTGACCAGGCTGGCCGACGTCTACATCAACGACGCTTTCGGCACCGCACACCGCGATCACTCGTCGATGACCGGCGTGCAGCTGCCGCAGCGTGCGGCGGGCTATCTGATGAACAAGGAACTGGCGGCTTTCTCGGCGGTGCTCGAATCGCCGCAGCGGCCGCTGCTGGCGATCCTCGGTGGCGCCAAGGTGGCCGACAAGATTCAGCTGATCAACAACCTGCTCGACAAGGCCGACCAGATCATCATCGGCGGCGGCATGGCGTTTACCTTCAAGAAAGTCATTTCCGGCATGCCGATCGGCAACTCGCTGTTCGATGAGGAGGGCGCCAAGCTGGTCCCGGATCTGATGGCCAAAGCCAAGGCCAACGGCAAGCAGATCCTGCTGCCGAGCGATTTCATCATCGCCGACAAGTTCGACGCCGACGCCAACACCGGCGTGGCCAACGATGTTGACGGGATTCCCGATGGCTGGCTGGGGCTTGATTGCGGTCCCGAATCGACCAAGCTGTTCTCCGAGGCCATCGTCAACGCCAAGACCGTCATCTGGAACGGCCCGGCGGGCGTTTTCGAGTTCGCCAAGTTCGAAGCCGGTACCAAGGCCATGGCCGACGCCATCGTCGAGGCGACCGCGAAGGGCGCGACGACGGTCATCGGTGGCGGTGATACGGCCACCGCGGCCAAGAAATATGGCGCCGAGAAGAAAGTCACGCACACCTCGACCGGCGGCGGGGCCTCGCTCGAATACCTCGAAGGCAAGGTTCTGCCGGGCGTCGCCGCACTCTCCGAGAAGTAAGCCACGAAAGCCCCGGCTGCTTGCCGGGGTGGCGCTTGTCCCCGAATCATGCACACAAACAGAAGGAATACCATGCGTAAAATCGTTATTGCCGGTAACTGGAAGATGAACAAGTCCGTCGCCGAGTCAGTCAAGCTGGCCAGCGAAGTGGTCGCTGCCGCCAAGGGCATCAAGAACGTCGTCGTCGCCATCGCTCCCACCTATCTGGCGCTGGCCAAGGTCGCCGACGTGGTCAAGGGCAGCAACGTCAAGCTCGCGGCGCAGGACGTGCACTGGGAAAACCAGGGTGCGTTCACCGGCAAGGTCAGTGCCGACATGCTCAAGGATATCGGCGTCGATATGGTCATCATCGGCCACTCCGAGCAGCGCAGCTACTTCGGCGAGACCGACGAAACGGTCAACAAGAAAATCAAGAAGGTTCTTTCGCTGGACATGGGCCCGATCGTCTGTATCGGCGAGACGCTCGACGAGCGCAAGGGCGGCAAGCTCGAAAGCGTGCTCACGACGCAGGTCAATGGCGCTTACGCGGGTCTTTCCGCTGACGAAGCGCTGCGCACCGTCGTTGCCTACGAGCCGGTGTGGGCCATCGGCACCGGCGTTACCGCCAGCGACGCCGAAGCACAGGAAGCGCACGCCCTAGTCCGTGGCTTGCTCGCGAAGCTCTTCGGCGACGAGGTCGCGCAATCGATCAGCATCCAGTACGGTGGCTCGATGAAGCCGGAAAACGCCGCCGGTCTGCTGGCTCAGAAAGACATCGACGGCGGCTTGATCGGCGGCGCAGCGCTCAAGGCCGAAAGCTTCCTGGGTATCGTTACGCCGGGTGAGTCGATCAGCAAGTAACTGCTTTCTCTCCGGAAGCGCGGGCGCCGCAGTTGCGGGGCCCGCGTTTTTTTTGGCTGCCGCGCGCGCCGCGAGAGCTCTGCCCGGCGTTGCGACGATTGCCCTGACCCGCAACTCTTGAGAAAACTTGGTAGGATGACCTGCTTAGGCGCAAAGAAGAAGCCGTCGAGGGAGACGCCGTGCTGACGCCGGAGCTTGGCTCCACCGGCTCCGAAGCTGCGGCTGCCGGAAGTCAGTGGGCATGGAACCGGGCCCGAAAAGCGGTCACGGCTCGAGGCGCCATCGGGCTGCAGAATGTGCCTGCTCTGCAGCGGCTACGGGCACAGGAAATCAACGCAGAGGCAATTCGCATATGGATTCGTTTCATTGGGACAAGAACTTTGTGACCGGGCTGTCGGATGTCGATCAGCAGCATCAACATCTGGTCGGGATCATCAACCAGTTTGGCTACCTGCTGGCTGAGAACAAGGTGGCATTCAATGATCTTGAAGAGGTTTTCAAGAAGCTGGCCGATTACGCCAAGTACCATTTTCGGGAAGAAGAAGCGGCGATGGCTCACGCGGGTATCGATCGTCGTCATCTGAGTCAGCACATTGAAGCGCATCGCAGCTTTCTGAATGAGATCAGCACCATGCATGCCGGCGTTTCTCCCGATAATCCTGATGCGGCAAAGCATATCCTTGATTTTCTGACGCACTGGCTGGCCTATCACATTCTCGGTTCAGACCAGAATATGGCCAGGCAGATGGCTGCGATCGGGCGCGGCGTGGCCGCAAGCCGAGCCTATGAGGACGAGGAGAAAGCCAGCAACAATGCCACCGAGCCCCTGCTCATCGCGCTGAATGGCCTGTTCAACCAGGTCTCGGCGAGAAACCGGGAATTGCTGGCCTTGAATCACTCACTCGAAGAGAAGGTACGGCAGCGTACGCGGGAACTGTCGGAAGCGAATCTTCAGCTGGTGGAGCTGTCCTTGACCGACGCCCTCACCGGCCTTCCCAATCGCCGCCACGCGCTGCGGGCGCTGGCATCGCTCTGGGAGGAGTCGCTTGAGAACCATTCGCCGCTGGTGTGCATGATGATCGACGCGGATCACTTCAAGCAGGTCAATGACGCCTGTGGCCATGATGCGGGCGACGCGGTGCTGACCGAATTGGCGAAGACGCTGCAGCACTCGTTTCGCAGTGATGACGTCGTCTGCCGTCTCGGAGGCGACGAGTTCCTGGTCATCTGCCCGGATACGGACAAGGAGGGCGGAATGCATATTGCCGAGTTGACCCGGAATGCCGTCGCGGCCCTGCGCGTGCCGACTGGCGGTGAGCCCTGGCACGGCAGCATCAGCGTCGGCGTTGCGGCCAGGACGCCTGCGGTTGCCGGTTTTGAAGCACTGATCAAGTTGGCCGACCAGGCCGTCTATCTGGCCAAGCAGGCTGGCAAGAACTGCGTCAGGACGGGAGCGTAAACCCTTTCGATCACCGTTGCCGGCGTCGGATCGTCAGCGCGTAGCGTCGCTTCGCTCAGGACGCCGCGAGCCGCTGGCGTAGGGCTTCGATGCGCTGACGGTTGGCGCCGAGGTCGCTGCGCCCGATGCGCGAAGCCGAGCGCACCTGGATCACCTTGCTGGTCGGGTCGAACCAGAATTCGACGTCGTCGACGAATTTCAGCAATCGGCTGCTGTATTGCACATAGAGATAGTCGGCCCGGCTGTCGATGAGGGTCGCCCCCGGCTCGGTCGCCAGCAGTGTCTTGAGCCTGGCGATGGTGGCCGGCCCGCCGCCGCGCAGTAGCGCAAGGGGCGCAATGTCGGCGTACTCACGCTGCGGATGCTCTGGCCAAAGTCCGGCCTGGCTGCTGACGCTGTTCGGTGTTTCCAATGGTCGACCGAGCTTTCCGTCACGCACGCCCAGGTCGC
>LBIU01000480.1 GCA_000987445.1 Candidatus Accumulibacter adiacens
CGAACCATCGAGCGCCGACGACGGTCGTATGGCGGTTGGCGCTGCGGCTTCGATCGTTCAAGGAGGCAGAGATGAGAGGTTTGCGACTGCGGCCAAGGCTGTTTGGCACTCTGATGACCGTGCTGTGTGCAGCAAGTTCGGCATGGGCCGGCGGCTCCAACTACGGCATCAGCCCCGGCGCGCTGCCGCAGATTGCCGGCAAGGTCAGTGAATGGCCGGTACCGACGCCGGAATTTGCCCGTGACCCGGCGCCGGCGCCCGACGGCAGCATTTACATCGCGGTCATGCACGGCAATCGCATCGCCCGCTTCGACCCCGGCGAGCAGGCGTTCAGCGAGTGGCCCCTGCCAGAAAACGCCCATCCGCATGGCCTGGTGGTCGATGCACAAGGCATCGTCTGGTACACCGGCAATGGCAACGGCACGATCGGCCGCCTGGACCCGGTCTCCGGCAAGGTCCGCGAATACCGCACACCCTCGGGCGGCGACCCGCACACCATTGTCATCGCTGAGGACGGCGCGCTGTGGTTCACCGTGCAGCATGGTCAACGCGTGGCCAGGCTGGATCCCGCGAGTGGGCAGTTCACCGAGTATCCGAGCAGCGGCAACCCCTACGGCCTGGCGATCGACGCGCAGGGCGTGGTCTGGTTCTGCCGGCTGCGGGGCGACAAGCTCGGCTGGATCGACAGCAAGAGCGGTCAGGCGGGCGAAATCGACACCGGGCCTGGCTCGGCGCCACGGCGCATTGCCGCCGCCCCGAACGGCGATCTGTGGGTCGCCTACTACGGCAACGGAAAACTGGCCAGACTGGACCCGCGCGCCAAGCGCATCGTCCAGACCTGGGACCTGCCCAGGGAAGGCGGACGCCAGGCCTACGCGGTCACCGTCGACGCCGCCGGTCGGGTATGGGTCAACGGCATCGATACCGATACGGTGTCGGTCTTCGATCCCGCCAGCGAGCGCTTTGGCGTCATCCCCTTGCCCTCGAGGAACGTCGGCATCCGCAAGGCAATCATCGATGCGCAGGGCCGCTACTGGTACATGGGCAGCCATAACGGCCGCCTCGGCAGGGTCGAGTAGACGAAAGGCCGACCACTCGTCGCCGTCACGTCACGCTTGCGCCGTCTGCGCCCTCCTCCCTAGGCCAGCCTTCCGCCAAAACACCCCTCGCTGCTGCGCGGCGGGCCGCTCAGGACACCGCCTGGTGGGCATCGAAAACCGATTCTTCGAGTTCGCTGAAGGCTTCGCCGACATAGCGCCCCAAGCGCTCGAGGTTCGGCAGTTCGTCGGTGGCGATGAGGCCGAAGAAGAGCTGCCCGGCATAGCTGAAGAGCGTGATGTTGAGAAGATTTCCGGCCGGCAGCGTGCTGATCGGATGCAGCTCCTCCATTCGGGCGCCCTTGAGGTAGAGGAACTCGGGCGGACCGGGGATGTTGGAGACCAGCGTATTGCCGATCGGCGGCAGCGTTTCGCTGAGCCCGAGCATCTCGGCGAGCTGCGCGACGACGCCGGTGATCAGGGTGTAGGACTCGATCGCATCGGGCGCGACGCCGTCGATCATCGAACGCACGTTGCGCAATGAAAAGCCGATGTTGCGCAGGCGAACGTAGGGGTCATCGGTGGGCGGCGAGAGCTCGACCGGGATGATGCCGATCTTGTTGCCGGTGCCATGCTCCCCTTCCTGGCGCAGGTTGACCGGCATCTGGATGGTGATCGGCCGCGTCAGCTCGACGCCCTCGTCGTCCAGATAGCGGTGCAAAGCGCCATCCAGACAGGTCAGTGCGACGTGGTTCAGCGTCGACCGCGTCCGCGCACAGATCTCCTTGACCCGCGCCATGCTCACGCTGGCCGTGGCGAACTGCCGGCCCGCAGTCACCTGCCCGGTCAGCGGCGTGTCGCCATCGGCGACGAAAGGCAGCGAAATGGCGTTCCTGGTCAGCTTGGCGCCTTCCAGCGCCAGCATCGCGGCCAGGCGAGCGATTCCCAGCAGGCGCGTACCGACGCCCGCGAGATCGCCGAACAGCGACTGCGTCATCTTCTCCTCGAGCCGCTTGTGCTTCCTGTCGGCGGACCCATGGCCGACCGACCACAGCGGCCGCAGTTCCCGATCACTCGCCGTAGACGCCATCGAGTCCGCGGCCCAGCGGACCATCGTCACGCCATCGGCGCTGGCATGGTGCATCTTGACGTAGATGGCAAAACGCCGTTCGCTGAGGCCGTCGATGAGGTGCACCTCCCATAAGGGTCGCGAGCGCTCGAGCATCGGTTGATGGAGCTCGGACACCCGCTCATAGAGCGCCTGCCGGTCATTCCTGCCGCGCCGCAGCCGGTGGTAGAACAGGTGCTCCTCGAGGTCGACGGCGTCGCTCTCCCGCCAGGTCGGCATGCCGGTCAGCGAGAAATGGATGATGCGATTGAACGGCGCCCGGACGTCGCCGCAAGCGAGTAGTTCCTGGTACAGGTCGGCGGCGAAGCTGGCCGGCGACCTGGCCGGTCGCTTGTAGATCATCAGCCCGCCGACGTGCTTCGGGCTGGCTTCCGACTCGGCCACGAAGAAGGCGAGATCGAGCAGGGAGAGTTTGTTCATCGAGGCACCTTTCTACTTCGTGCTCAGGGCAACCGGAGCGACTCCGACCGGCAAGGATACAACATCGAAAGACCTCCACTTTAGAGGAAAACACCCAGCCATTTAGTGTGTGCCCTCTAGCGATCGTCGCTAGACTGGATTTCGTCAGCTGCACAGGCAGTTGCAGAAACTTTCATGTCCAATCGGATAAAGGAGAAACAAGATGAGCAAGACACAGACGACCTTGGTCGATCGGCTTGGCAACGAGCAACTGATGACCCGCACCCAGGAATCCGTACGTAAATTATGGCTTTGTGGCCTTGGTGCCTATTCTCTGGCCGCCCAGACGGGCGCCCAGGCCTTCGAGACCCTGGTCAAGGAAGGCAAGGCATTGCGACCGAAAGCGCGCCGGCAAATCAAGGAAAGCTCTGCCGAATTGGTCAGCACCGCCAACGAAAGTATCGATCGTGGCGAACAGCTCCTCAAGAGTCGGGTGCTGCGGCCCCTGAATTCCATGCTCCTGGCCAGCAAGCGCGATGTCGAACAGCTTGCCGATCGCCTCCGTCAGCTGACCACCGAGGTCCGCAAGCTGACCGCCACCGGTGACGCGCCGGCGGTAAGGAAAGCGGTGGCAAGTGCACGGTCAAGGCCAAACGCCAAGCGGGCCGCCGCGCCGGTCGCCGAGTCGACAGCAGCGCACGATGCGCACGACGCGCCGACAGCGCTCAGCGCTTCCTGAGCCCCCCTACCCAGCGACGTCGGTTGCTGCGCAGCAACGGGCGTCGTCTTATCCCTCGCGCACCTTTGCCGCTTCCTTGAGCAGCCATCTCCGGAAGGCGGTGACCACCGTGCGCTCGGCGACGGCTTCAGGAACCACCAGGTAGTAGGCCTGTGCCGGTCGGATGACGATGTCGAAAGGCATCGCCAGACGACCGGCAGCCACTTCGGCCTCGATCAGCTGCTTGGACGCCAGTGCCACGCCAACGCCGTCAATCGCCGCCGAGAGAAGCAGCCCGGGGTCACTGATCTGCGTCCCCCCGTCGGCATCGATGCCGGTGACGCCGGCGACCTGCAACCATTGGTCCCAGGTCGCCGGTGCGGGCAGATCAAGCTCCGAGTCGGCCTGGTGGTGGAGAAGATTGTGACGGCGCAGATCGGACGGCACGTTCAAGGGCCGCATTCCCTTTAGCAGGAGCGGGCTGCAGACAGCGGTGTACGCCGGCGCAAACAGCCGGTCCACGCGGCAGCCATCATAGTGCCCACTCCCATAGCGGATAAAGGTCTCGGTCTTGTCGTCGCGGACATCGACGCGGGCCAGACCCGAGATATGCGAGGCCTCACCGCTGTCGATGGTCTCCAGCGAGGTCGCCATGCGCAGCCGGATTTCGGGATGCGCAGCGGTGAATTCGGGCAGATGACGAATCAGCCAGCGCGCGGCGAAAGCCGGCGGCGAGGTCACCACCAGGCGCCCGCCAAAAACCACGTGACGCGTGCTCTCGATGGCGGCGGCGAAGCACTCCAGGCCCTCGCGCACCTTGGGGAGCATGGCCCGCCCCTCGTGCGTCAGCTCCAGGGCGCGGGTCAGGCGCTTGAAGAGCGGAAAGTCCAGGTACTCCTCGAGCCCTCGGATCTGGTGGCTGATCGCCGTCGGCGTCACCGACAACTCGGTGGCGGCGTCCTTGAAGCTGAGGTGGCGAGCCGCCGCTTCGAAAGCGCGCAGGGAACTCAGGGGTGGCAGGCGGTAAGTCATATGACTGAGATTTTTTCACGCATCGGCTGACATTTGATCGTTTGCCGGCGCAGCCGCCAACAAATAAAGTTACGGCGAACTCTCGGAAACCGGGAACAACGCAAGGACAGAAGGAACCCCAAATGAAAACCAACCTCAACCATGACCAGATCGCAATGACCATTGAACGTGCGCGCAACGAACGAGGCATCGCCGTTGGCAGATGGGTGGCCAGCGCCATGCACACGCTGCTCGACTGGATGGAAAAAGGTAGCCAGACCCAGCCGCAGACCACAAAGCCAGAGCAGACGGGATATCACCTGAGCAGCGAAGGCCGTCACCCGAAAGCCTTCGACACCTCGGCCTTCGTTTGATCTTTGCCCGCGGCGCCAGCGCAGAAAAAGCCTCGCGCCGCTCTTATATCGGACTCGCCACAGTCCAAAACAGTACAGGAACACGAAGCAAAATGAAAACCCCCCTCAGCTACGAGCAGATGAACATGATCACGGAGCGTGCCCATCGTGAGCGCAACGCCGCGATTCGCGAGCTCTTCGCTGCTTTCCCCGCCAAAGTGCTCAATTGGGCCGCCAACGGCTTCGACAAGTTTGTACGGACCCTGCTGGTGGACGCCAAGAGCGGCCTCTGAAACTGACCCAGCCAGCCCCCTCCCCATCCCCTCGCCCACGAGGGTGGTGGGGAGTTTGGCGTTGACGACCGTGACAGGAACTGGCGCCTAACGTACGATCTCCCCCGCAAGCAGTCAGCGGCCACGGACCCCAAGATGCCCAGAATCCAGATCGACCTCCCCGAGCACTTCGTCTACTCGACCGAGATGACCCTCTATCTGAGCCACATGAACTATGCCGGGCACCTCGACAATGCCTTGTTGTTGTCCCTGGTTTCAGAGGCGCGCGCACGTTTTTTCATGGCTCTCGGCTATACCGAACTGAATGTCGATGGGGTGGGCATCGTCGTCGCCGACGCAGCCCTGCAGTACAGATCCGAGGCCTTTCACGGCGAAGTGATGGTCGTGGCCATGAGCGCCGGCGATTTTGGCAGCAAGGGCTGCGACCTGCTCTGGCGCATGCACGAGAAGCTCAGCGAACGTGAGATCGCACGCGGCAAGACGGGGATCGTCTTCTTCGACTATGCGGCACGCAAAGTGGCGCCCGTACCGGCCAATTTCCGCGCCCGCGCTGAAGGCTGAAGGCGCGGCTGCCGCGCTTTCCGGACCCTGGGCCCCGACCTTTTTTTTCTTCCCGCGTTCCAGGCGCCGATCGAAGCCGGCGAACGCGCGCTCGGCACGCGCTATGCCGGAGCGTACTCGCGCACCAGCCGCTTCTGCAGATAGCCGATCTGCTTGAACGCTTCCTTGAGGATCAGGCGATCCAGTTCGTGCAGCTCGTCGGGCGCGACACGGTTGGAAACGGCGTCGGCCGCGCTGTTGACCTGCTGCTGGAGCCTGAGACGCTGGATGTGCTGAAAGGCGTCGATCAGCGCCGCCATGTCGTAGCTGCCGACGCCGATCTGCTCGCCGGTCACGCGCAGCCGCTCGGCGGTATTGGTGTCCGGGATCTGACGGGCCAGCGCGTATACCCGCGCCGCGTCGACAAAGGGACGCGAACCGTGCTTCTTGAGATCGATGGTGTGCGGGAACTCCTTGTCGAGATCGGTGCGGAACCCCTTCCACCAGCTCAGCGGCGACTCCCAGTTGAGCGTGTTCTCGACCATCGCGCGCAGGAAGATCGGGTAGCTGTATGCGCGCTCCAACAGCCAGCGGCGAAGATCGTTGGCCAGCGACTCCTGCCCATACAGGCCGCGCAGATCGAAGAAGATGCTGGCATTGAGCAAGGCTTCCGGCTGCGGGCTTTCCAGCCAGCCTGAAAAGGCGCTTCGCCATTCGTCGGCAGACAGGCACCACTGCCGATTGCTGGCCATGATATCGCCCTTGCAGAGGGGAAAACCGCAGGCGTCGAGCGCCTCGTTGACCGCCCGGGCGAACGGCAGGAAAGCGCCGCGCAAACGCTCTGCCTCCTCGTCCGAGTCGGCGGCAAAGATCAGGCCATTGTCCTGATCGGTGGCCAGGGTCTGCTCGAGCCGCCCCTCGGAGCCAAACACCAGCCAGCACCATTGGACGTAGGGTAGCTCGTGCTGGCCGGCGACCAGTTCGATGACCTGCAGGGTGAGCAGATCGTTGAGCGACGAGAGACGATTGCAGAGCGCGTCGGCGCTGACCCGCTCGGCGACCAGACGCCCTACCAGCGCGCGGATTTCGCCAGCCAGGTGGACCAGCGAAGGCAGGTCGCGTGCCGCCAGGATGGCCTTGACGAGATCCGTGCTCTGCGCACCCGGCAGGGTGTACAGATCGGTCTGCGAAACGACATTGAAGTAGCTGCCATCCGCCTCGGT
>LBIU01000481.1 GCA_000987445.1 Candidatus Accumulibacter adiacens
TTCGAGCAGTCGGATGTCCGTTGGGTCACCAGCGACAGAAATGCGCCGGACTACCGCCACCTTCCCCCAGACGCGCGCGGCTCGACCTTTGATTTCACCACCGAGGAGATGGAGCGCTTGATCGCGGCAAACCGGTTTCAACCTCACGTGGGCACGCACGGCAAGATCCTGTTTGGCCTTCGGGGTTGCCAACTGATCGGTTCGGGACACGCTCAGGAAAGCCAGGGCTCGCTGCGGCTCAAGGACGTCCGTCCCAATCACCGGGATTTTCGCTGCGTGATCGGCGTGTACGACCGCAAGGCAAAGACCCTGAGCGGCTACACCGCCTCGACCGTTCCGAATGCCAGGGGTGTGTTGCGCTATTACAACTTGGTAAACCATCTCGGCTCCGGCGTGAAGTCGAATCTCTTGCCTACCGGCTGCTACGAGCTCTGCGTGGGGACGCACTTCGGTTCGGTTACGGTGCCGGGCGTTTTTCGCCTGGGAAACGGGCCGATGCCGGCAAACAGCGGCGAGGCTACCGTGTTGCGCACCGTGAATGATGTCACCTTCGGCACGATGGACGTTTGGGACCGGAACAAGCCCTCCGACAATCTTCATCCGGCTTTCGGAACCAGTCGCTTCTCGTCTCTGGGATGCATGACCGTACGCGGTTCTTACCGAGGGAACGGACAGCACACCGGGGAGTGGGCGAAATTCCGTGCCGCGGCCGGTCTCAACGACGGTATCGGGCAGGGAACGCGCTTCGATATCGTGCTGCTGACCGGGCTGGATGCCGCAACGGCCGCCCTGATGCGTGCGTCCGGTTCGTCCGACGACGAGATCGATGAGGCGATAGTCGGTCTGCGCCATGGCTCGCAGGGAGATGAAGTCAGGGCGCTGCAGAGAAAGCTTGGTCTGACCGCCGACGGCGATTTTGGCCCTGGCACGAAACAGGCGCTGGCCAAGGCGCAACTCGACCAACTGGAGTTCGCCACCGGCATCCATTCGGTCGAAACCGACGAAGACATGGGCTTCGAGGTGTTTGGCAATCCGCTCATTTGATTCTTCTCACGGTGGTGGCAGGCGGAGCCGACACGACGACGGCTTGAAGTGGCAGCGAAACGCTTCGAAGCGTTGCACCGGAGCGTGGAGCTTCTGGATGAAGTGGCGCTCCAAGAGGCCGAGCGCTGGCTGCCCTCCGATGACGCCGGCGAGATCGGCGTCACCACGGGTTTGACCGCTTTGGTCGATGCTAGTCGATCAGCTATCAACGCGGCTCGGGACGCGGCGAAGGCGGCCCGTGAGAAAGCGCTCGATGAGGCGCGTGTGTTGGCTCAGGCAGAGAAAAGAAAGAAACGGTAGGGATGGGTCGGCGCGGGTGCGGCCTCTTTTCTGGCCGACAACAAGAAGTGTTTCACCCGGAACGTCCGCTGCCTTCGCGCCGTTCCGACGAACAACAGCCGGGAGCTGAGCGCAAGACGCT
>LBIU01000482.1 GCA_000987445.1 Candidatus Accumulibacter adiacens
CGCACCCGCGCCCAGTTCAGTCGGGGAATGGGTCTGCAAGCGGCGGCGGATCGCCAAGGGATTGACCCGCTCCAGTCAGGAGGATACCGACCAGGGCAATCGAAGTGATACCATTACTACCGAATGGGGAATGACGATGGCGAAGCTCGACAGCGACCTGTTTGCTTTGATCGATGTCATCTACAAGCGGCAACCGCCGCTTCACGATCCGCTGGCCCTGATGCCCGAGTGGTTCGACGCCTTGCGCCCTCTGTTGCCATTCTCTTCAGGCGTCTTCATCCCCATCGACCCGGTTGGTGGCGGTCTGTGCCCCGGCTATGCGCATGATTGTGACTTGCGAGACATGCGTGACTATCTGGCCCATTACCAGACACTCGATCCCTACGTGATCTGGCAACCGGCGCTTAAGAATCCGGACACGGTGGTTCGCCTGTCGGATGTAACCGACATCGGCAGAACGGTGCGCGGCGAATTCGGCGAGTTCATGAATCGCATTCCCTACTTTCATGCGCTGGCAGTGGTTCCGCAGTTGAGCGGCGTTCCACTGGGGGCCTTCTCGGTGCACCGGCGTCGTCGGCAACGCGACTTCGACGCGCGCGAGATGGCGCTGTTTCAATGGTTCGTTGGCCACGCCGCCACCGCGATCGACTACCTCACGCTTCAGAGCCAGCGAGACCGGCGACACTCGCTGGCCGTCGTCGTCATGTCCCGCGATGGAAGCATCCAGGCGCTGAGTGGTCAGGCGATGCAGATTCTCGAATCGCTACCTGACAAGACGTCCCAGATCCTGCCCGGACCGACGGAGTCATTCCGTATCTGGCGCTCCAGCAGCGAGGTCTTCGTGGTCCGTACTCGGCGCGTCGATCCGGTGCGTATCATCGGGCTCGGCCATGTCAGTCGGGTGACACCATCGCCCGCAAACGATCGCTTGGCGCGACGGCTAAGGGTTGCCGAAGGCGAGCAGCGACAACAGTTTGCCGTCACCTTTGAAAAGCTCGACGTGAACAAGGAGGTGCGCGGCGAGGTGTTCGGATTGCAGCTGACGCCACAGCAGAAGCGCGTGGCGATCCTCCTGCTCAAGCGCTATCAGCCGCGGCAGATAGCCGATATTCTGGCACTTTCGCCATACACCGTTCGCGAGTACGTGAAGGAAATCTATCGCCGGTCTGGCGTGAATGGCTACGAGAAACTCATCCGCATGCTGTCCGGTGCCACCACCGTCGTTCCTTCGAAGAACCGGCCAAGCACTTGACCAGCGTGACCCCACGAGGTCGCGGTCTGCCAAACCTGACGCGGTTTTCTCCATCCCATTCACTGAAGCGTCGGCAACGCTGACAGCGCCGCCATTGGCATTGGCA
>LBIU01000483.1 GCA_000987445.1 Candidatus Accumulibacter adiacens
GCGTCAGCGACCCGGTCGCCGGCGTTGGACATGTGGCGATAGGTCTCGCGCCGCTTGAACATGTTCAGGTAGTCGTCACCCTGGAAGAGCTCGACGATCGCTCGCCGATACGCTTTCTCGACTGTCCGTTCCGCCTTCCTGGCGGCCGCCGCATCGACGCCGGAAGCGGCCGGATCGGAAGCCAGGCGGCTGAAACCTCTGGCCAGCGCATCGACACCTTCGCGGATGTGCAGCGCCATTTCCAGGCTGTACTTGTCGGGTTGCAGACCGAGGACATCCATCTCGACGACCGTCGACTTGCAGTAGTTGACGATGTCGTCAAGCGTCATGATCGCGCGGTGAATGTCTTCGCGGTCGATCGGCGTCGAAAAGGCTTCCGCCAGAACGCCGAGGTTGGTGGCCTTCATGCGGTCGGCCTGGTGCTCGTCGGCGCGGACTTTCTGGCTCACGACCACGTCGCCGGTCTCCATGAACTCGACCAGCAGGCGAGTGGTCTCTGCCGCGTTCGCGCTCTGCTCGGCGAGCATGCCGAAGAAGTCGGCAACGGTCGGGAAGACGCGCTCGTACAGGCGGCGAAAGATCGGCTTGTTGGCGTCGTTGGTTTGATTATCTTCCATGGTTCATCTCCTCTAAGTGTCAAGCGTGCTGACCGAGCATGACTCGGGTAACGGCGTAAATAATGATTGCAGTAAGTGCCGATGCCGGGATGGTGATCATCCAGGTCTTGGCAATGTCCTTCGCCTTCTTCCAGCGTACGGCGCGCGGGCGCTCGGAATAGCCGATACCCATGATCGAGGTGGCCACCACGTGCGTGGTAGACACCGGCGCGCCAATCATCGATGCGGAAAAGATCAATAGCGCCGAAGTCAGCTGGGAGTCGAAAGCGTGCAGAGGGCGAACCCGATAGATCGCGAAGCCCAGGGTACGCACGATGCGCCAGCCACCGGACATGATGCCCAGGGTGATCGCTGTGGCGCAAGACAAGACCACCCAGAACGGCACCTCGAACGACGGAATGAAACCTCCGAGCAAGAGCACCAGGGTGAGCATGCCCATGCTTTTCTGGGCGTCGTTGGCGCCGTGCGAGAAAGCGAGGCCAGCGGCGGTGAAGAACTGCATCTTGCGCAGCGTGCCGTTGGCGGTCGGCTTGGCACCGGCCAGCAGCCTGCGCCCGAGACGGTGAATCCCGAAACCGACCCAGAAGCCGAGCAGCGGCGAAACGAACAGCGCCAGCAGAACCTTCATCACGCCAGTCAGCTTGCCCTGGGTCATCAGCTCCTGGAAGCCCCAGATGACATGGTCGGAGCCTACGGCCGCAACCACCGCACCAGCGAGACCGCCGACCAGCGCATGCGACGAGGAGGACGGAATGCCGAGCCACCAGGTCGCCAGGTTCCATACGATGGCGCCGAGCAGACCGCAGAACATGATCAACACCGCGAGCTGTGGATCGACATCGCTCAGGTCGACGAATTTACCGATCGTGTTGGCAACGGCCGTTCCACCAAGCAAAGGCCCCATGAACTCGAAGAAGCCGACGATCAGAACGGCCTGCACCGGAGTCATCGCCCGCGACGCGATCACCGTCGCGACAATATTTGCGGCATCATGAAAGCCGTTGGTGTAGTCGAAGATCAACACGACCACCACCGTCGCAACGGCCATCCAGAACAAAGTATCCATACGCACCCTTCTTGTAAAAAACAGACCTCTGCGGGTCTGTACTTGAAAAAAGTGCGCGGATTATGCACGAAAATTTTATTTTGTGCACTTTTTTGTCGTACTCGCAGCGCGAGCGACGCACTTGAGGGACGAATCATGCGCCTGGACAATCAGCGCGAAAGCCGGAACGTCGAGGACCGCCGCGGCGCAACGATGCGGCGCGGCAGCATCGGTATCGGCACCCTGCTCATCGCGCTCGCCGCGAGCTACTTCTTCGGCATCGACCCGGCCCTGATTCTGGATCTCGGATCAAGCGCCGGCGTCCCCGCGCCGGCAAGCCGCGAAGTGCCGCAGTCAGCAAGCAAGGACCAGCTGACAAGCTTTGTCAGCAAAGTGCTGGCCAGCACCGAAAGCGTCTGGCACGACATCTTTCGGCGGGCCGGGCAGCGCTACCAGGAACCGAAACTGGTCCTCTTTACCGGGGCAACGCCGAGCGCATGCGGTACCGGCCGTTCGGCGATGGGCCCCTTCTACTGCCCTGCCGACCACAAGGTCTATATCGACCTGGCGTTCTATCGTGATCTCAGGGACCGCTTTTCCGCACCCGGCGAGTTCGCCCAGGCTTACGTCATCGCTCACGAAGTGGGCCACCACGTCCAGAATCTGCTCGGCATTTCAGGCCAGGTACATGCCGCGCAACAACGCGGCGGCCGACCTGCCGCGGCCAACGAACTGTCGGTGCGACTCGAGCTGCAGGCCGACTGTTTCGCTGGTGTCTGGGGTCGTCGCGCGGACAACATGCAGCAGATCCTCGAAGCCGGCGAGATCGAGCAGGCCTTGACCGCCGCTGCCGCCATCGGCGACGATCGCCTGCAAAGGCAGGGGCAGGGTCAGGTGGTGCCGGAATCGTTCACCCACGGCACCTCCAGACAACGCGCCCACTGGTTCAAGCGCGGCATGGACAGCGGCGAGGTTCGGCAATGCGACACTTTTTCTCCGGAGTCGCTGGGATGACGGCCAGTATTGTGAGCAGGATCACCACCGCGTCCGCTTGCACGGCTCTGCTGATGGCCTTGTTCACTGGCACGTCGGCGCAAGCCGCCCTCCCGACGGCGGCCAGCGTCCCCGGCGGCGTGGCCTTGGTCGTTATTGGCCCGATCTCGGCCAGCCGCGCACGGCCGCTGGCCTGGCTGGGCGAACAACAGGTGCTGGTCGCTGCCGACGACGCGCAGTGGGTCGCGGTGGTCGGTCTTGACCTGGCGACCGCCCCGGGAAGCTACGAGCTGCTCGTGGACCTCGCGGGCGACTGGCAACTGCTGCCCTTCACTGTCGGCGACAAGGAGTATCCCGCGCAGCGAATCACGATGAAGGACGGCAGCAAGGTGCAGTTATCGGCCAGCGACCTGGCGCGCGTCGAGGGAGAGCTGGCCACCATCCAGCGCCTGAAGCGTCATTGGCGCGAGGCGGAAGATACCGACCTGGCTTTTGTGCTGCCTGCGCAAGGGCGTCGCAGCGGACGCTTCGGTGTGCGCCGGTTTTTCAACGGCGAGCCGCGCTCACCGCACGCCGGCTTCGATATTGCCGTCGCGCGCGGGGCAGCGGTCAAAGCCAACGCGCAGGGCCACGTGCTTGCCGTCGACGACTACTTCTTCAACGGCAAGACGGTGTTCGTCGATCACGGCAACGGCCTGATCAGCATGTATTGCCACCTCGACAGCACGGCGGTGCAGCCCGGCGACGCGGTGCGCAAGGGGCAGCGCATCGGCGGCGCCGGAATGACCGGCCGCGCCACCGGCCCGCATCTGCATTGGAGCGTAATCCTCAACGGCGCCATGGTGGATCCCGAACTGTTTGTCGCCAGCCCTGGAAAATCCCGCTAAATCACTTTATTGCGCTCTCCTGGACCGCTCGCAGAATCGGCGCGATGCGGGCATTCCGGCTTACTGCATTCGGCGTAAAGGTAAAGCGCGTGCTCACGAATGATGAAGCCGCGCTCCCTGGCGATCTTTGTTTGCCGGCGTTCGATCTCGGCATCGTAGAACTCCTCGACGCGCCCGCAGTCGATGCACACCAGGTGATCGTGGTGCTGACCTGCACTGAGTTCGAAGACCGCTTTTCCCGATTCGAAATAGTGGCGTTCGAGGAGCCCCGCCTGTTCGAACTGCGTGAGAACGCGATAGACGGTGGCCAGGCCAACGTCGAGGTTCTCGGCAAGGAGCAGCCGATAGACGTCCTCGGCCGTAAGATGGCGAACCTCGGTCCTCTCGAACAGGGCAAGAATCTTGAGGCGCGGAAGCGTGGCTTTCAGCCCCATGCTCTTGAGATTTTCGGAGTTGCTCATTGGTGTACCTTGGTCGGAGGCGGGGAAAGTGGGTGCTTATTTCGGTTATGATATACCGTCGACTGCCGTCGTGATCAGCCGTGGCCAGTATTCCGCCGGCCTGACGGTCGATCCGGCTACCGATAGCCGCTACCTGCATGCCAACGCTCACGTCTCCTTGATCCCTCACCACGATCCGACCAGAACATGATCTTCCCGCGATTCGCCACTACCGTCCTTGTTGTCTGCGCCCTGTCGGCTTGCGCCGAAGTGCCGCGTATCGTCACCGAGTATCGGATCGATGTGCAGCAAGGAAACGTACTCACCCAGGACATGGTGTCGCAGTTGCGCCCCGGCCTGACCAAAGACCAGGTGCGCTTCATTCTCGGTACGCCGGTACTGGTCGACATGTTCCATGCCAATCGCTGGGACTACTTCTATTGGATGAAGAAAGGTACCAGCAGCAAGGCCGAGACGCGGCGCTTTGTCGCTTTTTTTGACGACGACGGCAAGCTGGTACGGGTCGCCGGCGATGTCGCCGCAGCCGAGCCGACCGATGGTGTCGTGCTACCGGAAACAAGGATTCGGGAAATCGATCTCGGCTCGTTGCCGACCGACGGCAGCGCAGCCCTGCCGCCGCCCGACGAACCGGGCTTTTTTGGCAAGATGCTGGACAGCGTGGGACTATGAAATGACGCCATTGAAAATCGCTATCGCGGGCGCTGGCGGGCGCATGGGACGGATTCTGATTGAGGCCACCCTCAGCGATTCGCAAGCGACCCTGGCAGCGGCGATTGACCAGCCCGGTGCGCCGCTGCTCGGCAAGGACGCCGGCGAAATGGTCGGCTCGCCGTGCGGCGTGACGATCAGCAGCGACAGCGAAGCGGGAATTTCCGACGCCAGCTGCCTGATCGATTTCACCCGCCCCGAAGGCACTCTCGAGCACCTCGAAATTTGCCGACGGCATGGGACGGCAATCGTCATTGGGACCACTGGATTTGATGCCATCGGAAGGCAGGCGATTGCCGCCGCCGCGCAGCATATCCCCGTGGTTTTTGCGCCGAACATGAGCGTCGGGGTCAACGTGGTTTTCAAGCTGCTCGACGTCGCTGCCCGCATCATGGACCAGGGCTACGACGTCGAGATCGTCGAAGCGCACCACCGGCACAAGATCGATGCGCCCTCGGGAACGGCGCTGCGCATGGGCGAGGTCGTCGCGCAAGCGCTTGGTCGCGATCTCGGAGAATGCGCCGTTTATGGTCGCCAGGGAGTCACCGGCGAGCGGCTGCCGTCGACCATCGGCTTTGCCACCGTCCGCGGCGGCGATATCGTCGGCGATCACAACGTGCTCTTCTGCGGCCTCGGCGAACGCGTCGAGATCGGCCACAAGGCGAGCAGCCGCATGCCATATGCACTGGGCAGCCTGCGCGCCGCCCATTTTCTGGC
>LBIU01000484.1 GCA_000987445.1 Candidatus Accumulibacter adiacens
TCCAGCGCCTGAACACGCTCGGCAAAGCGGCGCAGATCGCGCCCGCGCAGCGGCGAGCCGGCCTGCGCGCAGCGCCCGAGCAGGCGCCCGATGAAGCGGTCGAGACGACCGTCCTTGAGGTCGCGACGCTCCGCATACAGGCCGGGGGCAAACTCATGCACCTGCCAGCGATCGAGCAGCGCCCTAGACATTGAAACGCGAGAGGAAGAGCTGTCGCAACCGGCGCCCCCACTGCTCGGCCAGTGGTTCGGCGCGGTGCTGGAAACGCACATAGACGCGCGTACCGATCTGTAGCGGCCCCACCTCCGGCGGCAACTCGAGGTCGAACTGAAACAGCCCTTGCAGCGACTTGAGACCGTTCGGGTCGCGCGGATCGGTGGCGTGCTGGCCACCCCCGTCGAGTGACAGAGCCTTGCTCGGCAACTCGTCGTGGGCACCCGGCACTTCGCGTATCAGGCGCGCGGTATAGGTCTTCTCGACGCGGTCGGTGATCTTTACCTGCACCTCTTCGCGCGCCTCGCGAACCAGGGCAATGTCATCCTGGCTGACGACCACGCGCACCAATCGCGGTGGGCCGTCGACGATGTAGCCGAGCAACTCGCCCTTCCTGACGAAGCGCTGCGGCAGGTCCTGGGGCCGCGCCAGCTTGAGCGCGCCGGGAACGGCGGCGACCACGAGCAGCGAATCGAGTTTCTCTTCGGCGCGCGCCAGGGCATTTCTCTCCCGGCGCAGATCCTCGCTGGTCGCCGCCGCCTGCGTCCGCTCGTCGAACATCTGCATCGTGTACTGCACCTCGAGCTGGCGTACCCGCGACCGCGCCTGCTCCACTTCGGCGGCAAGCGTCGGCTGGCTGGTGACCAGCAAGAGATCGCCGACCTCGACCCGCTCCTCTGGCTGGACCAGCAGCTGCTCGACGAAACCATCGGCCCCGGCCCGCACTTCGGCGTTCTCGGGAACCCAGACCACGCCTTCGGCGTAGGTGCGCAAGGGCATCGGCACCGAGAGCACGAAGAGCAGAAAGAAGGCCAGCGAACCGAAAGTGACCATCTTCGCGCGCGTCCGGTTGCGCTGCAGTTCGGGACTGGACAGGACGTAGTTGAGGCCTTTGCCGATCGGCACCACGAACATCGTCGTCGCCGCCCAGAGCGCCAGCACCACGCCGACAAAGAAGAACTCGCCGGCGACGAACAGCGTGATGACGATCATCACCAGCGTCCGGTAGACGAAAGACGCCGCCCCGTAGAAGAGAAACCAGCGCCGCTCGCCGGCCGACGCCGGCGGCCGCTCGACGGTCTTGATGCCGAACAGGTAGCGCTTGACGAGCCATTGCCAGTACTGGTTCGAGCGGTTACCGAGATTGGCGATCTCGATCAGATCGGCGAGAACGTAGTAGCCGTCGTAGCGCAAGAGCGGATTGCCGTTGAAGAGCAGCGTCGAGGCACCGGCGACGAAGAGCACGTTGAAGGCGATCGAGCGCACCAGCCCGGGCTCGACCATCACCCACACCGCCATGGCGATCGCCGCCAGGAACAGCTCGACCAGCATGCCGGCGGCGCCGACCATCGCCCGCCGCCATTTGTTGCGAAAAGCGCCCGAGGCGGTGGCATCGACGTAGGGAATCGGCGCCAGGACGAGCAGCATGATGCCCATCTCATGCACCTCGCCGTCGCCCGACTTGACGGCGTAAGCGTGACCCAGCTCGTGCAGCGCCTTGATCAGCGGGTAAACGAGCCAGAGCAGGAAGAGGTTGTGCGCCGAGAGCACCTGATCGCTGAGGTTGGCCGTCAGCTCATGCCAGTTCACGCCGGCAAGCACGA
>LBIU01000485.1 GCA_000987445.1 Candidatus Accumulibacter adiacens
CAGTACGCGATTCTCGATGGCGAGACGCTCGAGCCTCTGAAGCTGGTTTCGACGCGCGGCGTCACCGTCGATGGCGAGTACCATCCGGAACCACGGGTGGCTTCGATCGTTTCCTCGCACGACAAGCCCGAGTGGGTGATCAACATCAAGGAAACCGGCATGATCAAGCTGGTTGACTACTCGGACATCGCCAACCTCAAGGAAGTCACCATCAACTCCGCCAAGTTCCTGCACGACGGCGGCTGGGACTCGACCAAGCGCTACTTCCTGGTCGCTGCCAACGCTTCCAACAAGGTCGCCGTGGTTGACACCAAGGATGGCAAGCTCACCGCACTGGTGGACACCGCCAAGATCCCGCACCCGGGTCGTGGCGCCAACTTCACCCATCCGAAGTACGGTCCCGTCTGGGCGACGTCGCACCTTGGTGCCGACGTGATCACCCTGATCGGTACCGATCCGAAAGGCCACCCGGAGCAGGCGTGGAAAGTCGTCCAGGAACTCAAGAACCACGGTGCCAACTCACTGTTCGTGAAGACGCATCCGAAGTCCAAGAACCTGTGGGCTGACGCACCATTGAACCCGGATCCCGAACTGGCCGGTTCAGTCACCGTCTACAACATCGACGAGCTGGGTGATCCTGCCGCCAAATCGGAAGTGATCAACCTCGCCGCCGCTGCCGACCTCGGCAAGACCAAGGGGATGCAGCGCGTGGTGCATGGCGAGTACAACGAGGCAGGTGACGAAATCTGGTTCTCCGTCTGGACGGGTAACAAGACCGAGCCATCCGCCATCGTCGTCGTCGATGACAAGACTCGCAAGGTCAAGAAGGTGATCAAGGACAAGCGTCTGGTCACCCCGACCGGCAAGTTCAACGTCCACAACACGCAGCACGACGTCTACTGATCTCTGCCAAATTGTTTGATCTGAACCGGGGGGCTGCGGCCCCCCGGTTTTTTTTTGCCTCGATTGCCGGCATAATTCCCTGACTTCAACCGCTTCGAGGAGTCAATGATGAAAGCGCCAGTCCTGTTGCTGTCGGCCACCCTGTGTTCACAGCTGGCCTTTGCCGCACCGCCGCCAGTGGACCCCGCCATGCTCGAGTTGGCCGATCAGAGCCGTTGCCTGGGCTGTCACGACGTGGAAATCACGGTCCGTGGTCCGGCCTGGCGCGATGTCGCCAAACGCTATCGGGGCAAACCCGAAGTCGAGGAAGTCCTGGTGGAGAAGGTCTACGAGGGCGGTGGCGGCGTCTGGGGTAAGGACTACATGTCGTCAAACAAGCGCGCCGGGAAGGACAATATCCGCATCCTGGTGAAGTGGATTCTCACCCTGCCGGATTCCTGATGTCGGGCGTCTGGCCTACAAGGGCGTGTCGTTGGCGCGTGCCCTGAGGAGATCGATGATCATTGCCGACACCTGCTCGATCGAGCGGTGGGTGACGTCAATCACTGGCCAGTTGCGTGCCACGAACAGGCGACGCGCGTCTTGCACCTCCTTGCGCAGCGAGCTGAAGTCGTTGTACTGGCTGTCTTCGTTGTCCCATGCTCGCAAGCGCGCCGAGCGAATGCGTGCGAGCCGCGTCGGGTCTACCGTCAGCCCGACGATCAGTGGCCCTTTTGCTTTCAACAGCCCCATGGGCGGCTGCGAGAACGGCACCAGTGGAACGTTGGCGGCCTTGATGCCGCGCGAGGCGAGGTACATGCAGGTCGGCGTCTTGGTTGCCCGCGACACGCCGACGATGATCACGTCGGCGCCGTCGAGATCCTCGCTGGCAATGCCGTCGTCGTGGGCCAGGGTATATTTCATGGCCTCGATGCGGCGGTAGTAGTCTTCGTCGAAGGCGTCGCCAGAACTGTTGTGGAACTGTACGGCCGCGCTGGAGTACTCGGCGAGGTTGGCGATCAGCGGTTCGAGGGCAAACTGGCAGGGGACGAGCAGACGGCCGCAGCCTTCTTCGAGTGCCTGACGGACGTCGGTGTGGCTGATGCTGTGCAGGACATAGCCCGGCGATTGCGCGACCTCGCCGAGAATCTCGGGCACCTGCCCCAGGTGACGGACCATTTTCCACAGCCGACGCTGGATTTCCAGCCCTTCGAGCTGCGCGACCGCGTTACGTGCCAGCAACTCGACCAGTTCGCCCGAGGCGTGCGAGACGAGGTGCAATACGAGGGTCTTGCTCACGGCCATCCTTTACCAGTCAGCGGTGGTGACCGCCGTCGAGGCGCAAGACGGTGCCATTGATCATCACATTCTTCAGCACGTGCAGGACCAGCATCGCGAACTCGGCAGGATCGCCGAAGCGATGCGGAAACGGAATCTGGTGCGCCAGCCGGGAATCGAGATTCTTTTCCATGGCGAACAGCGTCGGCGTGCCGAACAGCCCGGGCGCGATGCCGACGAC
>LBIU01000486.1 GCA_000987445.1 Candidatus Accumulibacter adiacens
CCCAAGAAAACCGGCAAGCCGTTCTTTGTCTGGTATAACCCGGCGCGCATGCACGTCACCACCGTGCTCTCGGACAAGTACGCGGACATGCTGGGCGTCAAAGGCGGCAAGGACTGGGGTCCAAACGAAGCCGGCATGAAGCAGATGGACGACAACATCGGCTACGTGCTGAAAAAGCTCGAGGACATGGGCCAGCTCGACAACACCATCATCGTCTTTACCACCGACAACGGCGCCGAGGCGATCACTTACCCGGACGGCGGTATCACACCGTTCAGGGGCGGCAAGCTGACCACCTGGGAAGGCGGTATGCGGGCGCCGATGCTCGTGCGTTGGCCAGGGCACATCAAGGCTGGCACGAACCCGGACCAGATATTCTCGTCACTGGACTGGCTGCCCACCTTGGTCAATATCGCCGGCGGGCCTTCGGGTGACGGGCTGAAGAAGCAGATTGAGGCCGGCACCTACCCTGGTATCGTCAAGACCACGCTCGACGGTGTGGACCAACGGGCTTACCTGGAAGGTAAGGCAGATTCGGCGCGCGACACCTTCTTCTACTACACCGGCGCACAGCCTTCGGCGGTACGGTACAAGAACTGGAAGTTCTACTACACGATGGTTTCTTCCAAAGCGCAGGATATCTTCGGCTCCGCAGAGACCTATCACTGGACCATGGTCAACAACCTCAAGCGTGACCCCTTCGAGAGGTCGGTTGCCTCGGTTGATGGCACGCTCATGGGCTACGGCGGCGCACTGGCCGCGCCCAGTACGGCGATGATCTATGACTGGAACATCCTGCCCATCGGGCAGCTGCTGTGGCTGAAGGAACTCGAGACATACAGGACCTTCCCGTCGCTGCAGACACCGGCGAGCTACAACCTGGATAACATAATCCACGCGATGGAGGATGCCAAACACATCAGCCACCCGGGGCACTAGCCAAGCCGTTTAGCCTAGTGTCTTGTAGCAGTAATACAGCGGGCGGCCTGAAAGGGTCGCCCGCTTTCTTGGTTATTTGGTGCAGTAGAGCCGCAGTTCTGAAATGCGCTTCGACCGCCAGGAATTCCGTATCACAGGCGCAAGAAAGCAGGGCTGGACGGGCATCAGCATGAAGAGCGACTGGAAAAGCATCTTCAGTTTCGAGTGAGGCAAGCGCACGGGGCAATCCGAGCCCCGTTCCCAGCGCCGTCTCGTCTTTGCGGAGCGGCAAACGTACCCCAGGGAATCATCAATGCGATCGATCAAATCCCGAGTTCTGCTGGCCGGCGCGGTTTCACTGCTGCTCTTAGGCGCCTGCAGCTCCGAGCAGAACGAACACGCTGCGGCAGCGGCCGTGAAGGGAGTGGTCGTGGCCACCGTGAACGGCACCGCGATCAACAAGAGCCGTGTCGACATGATTATCGCGCACGGCGTCGGCGCTGGCGAAGCGCAGAACCCGGACACGCCGGAAGTCAGGAAAAGCATTATTGAAAAACTGGCCATGCAAACCCTGATCGCCGAGGAGGCGGTGAAGAAGGGATTGGACAAACTGCCGCAAGTCACCGAGCAACTCGATGTCCTCCGTCAATCGGTTCTGGCCGACGCCTATGTGCAGGATTTCGTCAAGAACAGTCCGCTCAGTGACGAGCTGTTGAAAGCCGAATACGAGCGTATCAAGGCCACCGTCACTGGCAGCGAATACAAGGCGCGCCACATCCTCGTGGCGAGCGAAGCCGAGGCGAAGGCGATCATTGCCGAGTTGAAGAAAGATGCGGCATCGTTCGCCAAGCTGGCCATGGAAAAATCCGCTGATGCCGGCTCCAAGGTACGGGGCGGTGATCTGGGCTGGTTCGACGTGAGCGGCATGGTGCCGGAGTTCAGCGGCGCCATCAGCAAGCTGGAAAAGGACACATTTACGCAAGAACCGGTCAAGACCCAGTACGGCTATCACGTCATTCTTCTGGAAGATTCCAGGCCCATCGAAGCGCCTCCCTTTGAGGAAGTCAAAGCCGATCTGGCCCAGCATCTGCAGCAGCAGAACCTGAAGAAGCAACTCGACGATCTCAAGGCCAAGGCCAGGATCGAGCTGGTCGAAGCGCCGGCGGTAACCGCCAAGTAAATCGCTTTGCTATCATCGTTTCACGCAGGGACTGCAGGAGACCGGAGCACTGGTCGATGCCGTTGCTGTATGCCGCGCAGTTGTCGTGAGCGCTTGTCGTTCTGGCTCTCTGACCGCATAGCCGGGAAAACGGAAGCGGCGGTCATCGCCAGCGGCGCGAACACGTTTCGCGGCCGTCGCCGGCACGCGGCTCTCGGCGGCGCTCATGTGCGGCTTTGGTGTGCGGGTACCGGCAATTCCCTGGACGCTGATCGCCTGGTCGTGGCTCGACGTAGCGATCTGGATGTTGATCCTTGGCAGCGTGCGCATCATCTACGACCGCTTCGCCAGCGACCGCACCGCGCGCCACCTGGAGAGCGTCGCCGTGGTCAATCAGTCGCTGCACGCATACCTGGGCACGGCTGACAATCGCTGATCTTGAGCAAAGGAGAAAACAGTCATGGACTTCCGCAAGCAATTCGTCGTCAGCCCGGGCAAGAAGCTCAAGCTGGCTGCCATCGACCCTGCGCAGAGCGGTGGGCAGCTCTCGAACGAGGCGGCGCAACCGGAGATCGGCAAGTATGTCACGCGCATGGCCGAGATGCAGGCGCTGCTCTACGCCAACGCCGACCAGTCGCTGTTGGTCGTCCTGCAGGCGCTCGACGCAGCCGGCAAGGACGGCGTCGTGCGTCACCTGTTCAGCGGCATGAATCCCCAGGGTACGTCGGTGTTCGGCTTCAAGCAGCCGAGCGCCAGCGAAGCAGCGCACGATTTTCTGTGGCGCGCGCACCAGCGAACGCCGGGCAAGGGCGAGGTGGTGGTCTTCAACCGTTCCTATTACGAGGACGTGCTGGTCGTGCGCGTGCACGACCTGGTCCCGAAATCAGTGTGGTCGAAACGCTATGACTTGATCAACGACTTCGAGAAGCTGTTGGCGCAGAACGGCACGCGGATCATCAAGTTCTTCCTGCACATCAGCCCCGAGGAGCAACTCGAGCGCTTCAAGCAGCGGCTCGACGACCCCGCCCGCAACTGGAAGATCAGCGAGTCGGACTACTCGGAGCGCGAGTTGTGGCCGAAGTACACCGAAGCCTATGAAGACGCGCTTGAGAAAACGAGTACGGCGCACGCGCCGTGGTACGTCATCCCGGCGAATCACAAGTGGTTTCGCAACCTCGCCGCTTCGCAGATCATCGCCGAGACGATGGCGGACATGAAGCTCAAGTTGCCGCCGACACGGGTCGACCTCGACGACGTGCGCCGCAAGTATCATGCGGCAGCGGCGGCGCAGGAAAAGAAGAACGGCAAGGGCTAGCGTGCGGCTTGCGGCAACTTACGGAGGAGGGCAATGACTACAGCGAGCGAGGGAAAGCGCTTCCGGCTACCGCTCTTCCAGGGCATCCTGCCGATCGACCGGGCGGGGGTGGGGCGCGACATCATTGCCGGCTTCACCCTGGCCGCGCTGTCGATACCGGGGACCATGGGCTACACCAAGATCATCGGCACGCCGGTGATCACCGGCCTGTACACGATCCTCATCCCGATGTGCCTGTTCGCCATCTTCGGCTCGTCGCGCCATCTGTCGGTGAATGCGGATTCGGCCACGGCGGCGGTGGTCGCCGCCGGTCTCGCCGGCATGGCCGTGCGCGGGTCCAACGAGTGGCTGGCGCTGTGCAGCCTGCTGGCACTGATGGCGGCGCTCTTCATGTTTGCCGCGCGCGTACTGCGGCTGGGCTTCCTCGCCGATTTTCTCTCGCGCACGGTGCTCACCGGCTTTCTCACCGGCGTCGGCGTGCAGGTCTCGCTGCTCGAGGTCTCCGGTCTGCTGGGCCTGCCGCGGATCAGCAACCATCCGCTGTCGCAGATCGTGCACGACGCGCA
>LBIU01000487.1 GCA_000987445.1 Candidatus Accumulibacter adiacens
CGGGCAGGGCACCTGTCGCCGCCCTGCTGCCGGCTAGGGCCGCTGGCGAGGCGCGAGCACGCCGAGATCGGTCAGCTGTCTGCGCAACATGTTCAAGCTGCGCCAGGCGAAGTAGCCACGTTTGCTCCAGCGCCAGACGCGGCCGGGCTTGAGGACGATCAGCACGGCGACACCGACAGCGACGATCTCCGGGTGTTGCTTGACGTAAGCGGTGCTGGTGCGCACCGTCGCCATGGCACGATCGGCGGATTGCAGAGCGCCGCCAAGGGGTTGCAGTTCCCGGGCCAGCAGTTGCCGCTGGTTGCTGATACGCTCGATCAGTCGGCCGCGCTCGACGGCAAGGTCAATCAGTGCTTGATTCATCGCCAGCAGCTTGTTTCAGTTGGCGAAGATCCTCTTCGAGCTGGGCGAGGCTGGCTGCGAAAAGGTGGTCGGGTCGGCGCATGCTGCGCTGCAGTGCGCTGTAGGCAAGAGCGCCGCAGGCAATGCACAGCGCCCCGCCAGAGGCCAGAAGGACGACCCGCTGCTCCCAGAACACGACGACCAACAAACCCACCAGCAGGATCGTACCCAGCGCTACGCAGAAGGCCAGCATCTGTGACCAGAGCAGCAGCCGGACGGCGCGCAGCTTTTCCTCCTTGAGTTCATTGCCCAGGAGTTCAAGGCGCGTCCGGCCGGTGCCGAGCAACGCGATGGCACCGTTGCGGGTGCCGGCGAACAGGCTCCGGCCACTCCTTCCCGCGCTGCCGGTGGTGTCGCTCATGGCGCGGGGCAAGGCCTAGCGGCGGCTGATGAGCGCGCCGAGCAGCAGGCCGACGACGGCCGCGACGCCGACGGCGCGCCACGGGTTCTCGTGCACGAAGTCGTCGGTGGCGCGTGCCGCGGCCTTCGTTTTATCGACCAGCGCCACTTCGGCATCGGCCAGACGCAGCTTGGCGTCGCGCAGGCTTTCGCCAATGCGCTCGCGCAACTCGCCCACCTTGTCGCCAGCGACGCCGGCGGTGGCACGAAGGAGCTCTTCCGCGTCAGAAACCACGACTTTCATGTCGGAGACGAGTTTTTGTTTGCTGGCGGTGGAAAGTTCGCTGTTGACCTCGGGCATGGTGGACCTCGCAGTAGAAAGTGATGGCAACAAAGGTAAGGGCTCGGCGGCGGGCAGGAAAAGGAAAGAGCCTGAAGGAGCCGGGTAGCGCAAAGAGCGAAGAGGGAGGATGGTAAACCCACGCTCGATCATGGGGACTTCAGATTATAGAATTAGGCGTCCGAGATCAATGCACGCTCGCCCTGGCACCGCGGCGCGAGGGCCGCGCAGGAGCGTCGCGGCGGTCGTCAGGCGCCCGGCCGATGAAGGTCGAAATCGTAGTCGATGGTGAGCGGCGCGTGATCGCTGAAGCGCTGCTCCTTATAGACGGCTGCGCTTCGCGCCCTTGCCGCGATGGCGGTGGTGGCGAGCTGATAGTCGAGTCGCCAACCGACATTGTTTGCCCATGCCTGGCCACGGTTCGACCACCAAGTGTAGCCTTCTTCGCCAAGGTCCGGGTGCAGTTGCCGGTAGACGTCGCACCAGCCACCATCGTCCAGCAATTTGCTGACCCAGGCGCGTTCTGCAGGCAGAAATCCCGAGTTCTTGCGGTTGCTGCGCCAGTTCTTCAGATCGATTTCCTGGTGGGCGATGTTCCAGTCAGCGCACACGATGACCTGACGTCCACTCGCGGCGAG
>LBIU01000488.1 GCA_000987445.1 Candidatus Accumulibacter adiacens
TCGTCAGCTGGCCGTTCCTTGCCATCGGGGAGAGTGCTTGCGCGTGCTCGGCGGCGAGCAGTTGCAGGCGGTAGGTGGCTTGCTCGGCTGTCGCCTCGATGATCAGCGTGTAGTCGCCAGCGCCGAGCAGTTCCGTGTGGCTGGCGTCGTTGTCGGGCCACCAGGCAGCCGAGCCGGGATCTGCGCCAGCGGCGAGCAGGCGCCAGCGGATGTCGCGCGAGCCGGCATCATGTACCCAGGCGCGCGTCGGCAGGCTGGCGGCGAAAGGCAGGCTGACCCGGTAGCGGATACGGTCGCCCGAATGCGTCAGGACGCCATCCAGGGTGTCACCAGGCTGCGCGTGCCGGGCGCTCGCCTGGTGGACCTCGAACGCATAGTCGAGCGAGGTCGCGACACGCGGGTCGCTTTCCAGGACCAGAAAGCTCTCCCCCTCGCTGGCGCCGCCCAGTTCGACCTGCTTGCCGAACGAAAGCGCGGATTCATCAAGCAGACGGCCGTTGGCGTCATAGACCTTGAGTATGCCTGCCGTGCTGTCACTGCCGCGGGCGGCTACCGTCAATAGCCCGCCATCGTTCGCCGGCGGTAGGCGAAAGATCCGCGCGCCGCTGCTGGCGTCCAGTGTTCCGCGCGCCTCGTCGCCTGGCGAAAGCGTTTCGGCGTCGCCAAAGTCAAGCAGACGGAAGGCGTAGGGGCCGAGATCGTCAACCCAGCTGGCCTCCACAGTGAAGGTGTAGATGCCTGCCTCGAGGGCAAGAAAGGCGTTGCCGTCGCAGACGCCGGAGGTGAGCAGCGAGTCGTTTGCGGCGCGCAGGGTCCAGTGGTTGCCAGAGCCCGAGAGCCCGTCGAACAGCAGGCGTGTCGGCCAGTCGAGCGAGAGCTGCCATTGATCGGCAAAGCCGGGGAGCCGGGTGTTTCCGGTGGCCTCGCTGCCGACGGTCAGGGTCGCGACCTGCGGGCTGAGCAGCGTCGCCGTCTGGCGCAGCGCCACCGGCGCGTCGGCGACACTTGTTCCGGTGACGATCAGCAGGTATGTACCGCTGCGTGGCAGAGTCGTTGCGATCAGTGGGTCGCTGGCGTCGGCGGCAGCGCCGAAGATCGGCCGCAGATCGTCGGTGGCCACCAGTTCCAGCGATGCCCTGCCGCCGCTCAGGCTGTGGACGTCGAAGCTGAGGTGGTCGCCGGCTTTGCCGTCGATGCGGAAGAGGCGCAGGCGGCTGGCGGCGTCGAACAGCAGCGTTTGCGCGCTGTCGAGAGGCAGGGTTTCGGCCTGGCCGGCGTCGAGCAGGCGGAAGCGGAAGTCTTCGGTGCTGCCGAAGCTGGGGACGAAGCGCAGTCGATAGGCGCCGGCAGCGTCCAGCCGGATCGGCTCGACGATGGCGCGGCCACCGAAGACATGGGTGCTGTGGATGAGCTCGAGCGGTCCGCGCAACTCCCAGTTCAGGTTGTCGCTGTCGGTCAGGGCGTCCAGAACCAGCGTTGTCGGCGAGTCGATCGAAAAACGGTATTCGCGAACCAGGCCGGGCTGATCGATAAGCCCGGACACTTCGCTGCCGAGCACCATGTCCTGGCTTTGGATGCGCAGGCGGCGCAGCACGAACTCGTAGCTATCGCTGCTTGTACTGCTGCTGTCATCGTTGCGGTTGTCGATTTCCTGGCCGTCGACGACGAAGGTGTAGCTGCCGGCCGGCAGTTGGAAGAGTTCATTCCGCTCCGTCATGCGGCCGCTGATCTGTGCGCTGCCGAGGCTGTCAAGGATGCGCCAGTCAGCGTCGCGCGCCACCGCTTTGGTGGGCGTGAAGAAAAAGTCGCTGTCCTCGTCGATGCGCAGCGAATAGGCCTGAGCCTCGCTTGCCGGGCTCAGCGTCAGCGGGATGAAGCTTTCGAAAGGAAGGAGGGGCAGCCGGGCCGTGTCGAGCAAGCGAAAGCTGAAGCTACCGGTGGCCAGGGTGGGGCTGGATACGGCGAATTCGTAGTTGCCGGCGGGCAGCGACAGCAAGCTGGAGCGGGTAGTGGCGAAGCTGTTCAGCGGCGCATTGCCAGCAGAGGCCTTGGGCGGCTTTTCCTCGCCGCGAGGCCCGCTCAGTCGCCACAGGAAATCGCGAGCGTCGGCGCCGCTCGTCTGGCCCGTGTCAATCAGCAGGGAGCTCGGAGCAGTGAGCGTGAAGCCGTAGCTGACGACCTCTCCCGCTCGTTCGATGCTGCCGACCCTGCGTTCGTTGAGCGCCAGCGGTGCAGCACGGGAGGTCGTGAGGGCAAAGGCGAAGGCAATGGGTCGTGGCCAGAGGTCCGGCGTCTGGTAGTCGAAGTCGGGAAACGCTGCCAGCAGATAGTCGCCGCTGCTCGGCAACTCGATTTCCTCGGTGGCCGCGTGGAGGGTGAGGACGGGGCGACCATGGGGATCCCACAATCGCCAGGAAACTCTGTGATTGGTGTTGGCAGCGAGCTGAAGTCGGGCGACGATGGCGCGCTGACCGGAAGCGGCGGTGAAGCGATACAGACGCGTTTCACCCGCAGGAATCGCTTCGTCGATCCTTGCCCCCGAGGCGAGGTCGATGGCGGCGTTGGCGTTCAGCACGCGGAAGCGGTACTGCGCGGCCTGCGGGCTGAAGGTGTCCAGGGTCAGCAGGTAGTCGCCAGGCGCCAGACGAAAGATCTGTGCCTGATCGTCGCGGAAGGAAGTCCATGTGCGTACCGTGCCGAGCGGACCGGCAAGCATCCAGCGCGAGGATGGCACAAAGGGGTCACTCAAGGGGCCACTCAGGGCATCAAAAACGAGGGTGTTTGCCTGCTCGAGGGTGAAGCGATATTCGGCGACGCTGCCGACGCCGGCCGAGTCGACGCTGATCGGCCGGTTGAAGACCAGGGCCTCGCTGACTTTGCTTGGCTGGGAAAGCGTGAAGCGGACATGTGAGGCGCCTTTGGCGCCGTAGTAGCCATCGTTGAGCAGCGTGTAGCGGCCAGTCGTGGCGATGTCGATGCGGCTCGTGATGCTCTGGCCCGAGGCAAGCGCGACCTGGCGCCCGAAGGGGTCGAAGAGCCGCCAGACCCCGCCAGCAGAATCCGCCGCCTTCAGGCTCAGGGTGCTGCCGGCCGTCGCGGAAACGCGGTAGCCGCTCGCCGAGGCGGCCGCCACGCGCATCGTCACCACGGGCTGGCCGAGCGCGAAGTCCTGGAAGCGGTCACTGTCGAGCAGACGGAAAGCGTAGGCGCCGTCGCCAGAGACGCTGCTCGTTGCTGCAGCCCCCTTGATGGTCAGGGCGTAGTCTCCCGCCGGCAGATCCAAAAGCGGGTTGCCGTGGGCGCCGTCGCTCTTGCGCAGCGGGCGGCTCTCGACTTCGCTGCCGCGCGGACCCTGCAGTGACCAGACCGTGCTACTGGCGCCACCCTGTGCGTCGAACATCAGTTGACGGTCGTCGGCAAGCGTAAAGCGGTAGGTCCGGGTGGCGTCGGCGGTGGGTAGCAGGCCGGCAAGGAGCGTTTCGAGCGGCAATGGCTCGCCGTCGGGCAGTTCGGCTGGGGCCAGGTGGCCGACGCGCTTCAGCTGGAAGTGCTCGTCGCGCGGCGTC
>LBIU01000489.1 GCA_000987445.1 Candidatus Accumulibacter adiacens
CAAGACAGGACCCCCATGAAAATGATTGACGCCTCCCTTGTTCGTGCGGCGTGCACCGCTGCCGCCCGCCTGCTGCTCTGTTCTAGCCTGGCACTGACGGTACAGCCGGCGCAGGCCGGCTTCGATGAAGCCGCCGCGGCTTTCGCGGCGGGCGATTACGGCAAGGCGCTGCATGAAACCCGTCCGCTGGCCGAAAGCGGCGATCCGCGTGGCCAGTACGGCATGGGCGTGCTCTATGAGAACGGCTACGGGGTGACGAAAGACCTGCAACTGGCGGCGGCCTGGTACCTGAAAGCCGCGCAACAGGGCAACACCGATGCTCAGTACAACCTCGGCGCGATGTATGAGCACGGCATCGGCATGCCGGTGAACTATCCCGAGGCGGCGCGCTGGTATCGTCCGGCTGCCGAGCAGGGCGACATCGATGCGCTGAGCAACCTGGGCGTGCTCTACCAGGGCGGCAAGGGGGTGCCGCAGGACAAGATCCTGGCGCTGGCACTGTACAACGTCTCGGTGGCCTATTCCGGCAAGCGCACCACCCAGGCGGCGAAGAACCGTCAGCTGCTGGCCAACCAGATGTCACTGGACGACGTGAAGAAAGCGCTGGCGCTCACCGATGAGTTGCTCAAGCCGGGCAAGCTGAAACCCGGGCTGGAAGCCTATTTGAAAAAACTGCCGCGCTGATTGCCGGTGAACAACGGTCATCCTCTGCCTGGTGACATCGCCTGGCACTCGCGCCAATGGCCGCCGCTGATCTGCGCCACCGCATCACCGTGGCGCCTCGATCCTGTAGAAGGCGTAGTGATGCGCCACACCGTTCGATTCGACGACGGCCTCGTGCGACAGCTTGCCGCCAATCTTCTCCATGGCCCGGCGTGAACGCCAGTTGGTCGCGCCGATGTGGAACCAGACGACTTTCGCGAAAAGGAAGGCGTGGCCGAGCATCAGCCGCTTCATTTCCCGGTTCGCGCTGCCACCCCAATGATTGCGCGCCAGGAAGGTGTAGCCGATGGCGATCTCCCTCGTGTCAGGATTCCAGTCGTAGTAGCGCGACGAACCGATCACCGTGCCCGAAGGCTTGTCGATGACCACCAACGCGCCGCCGGAGGCCAGGGCGCCGGCAAAGAAGCCCGCAAAGACGCGGCGCTGATAGCGCAAGGGCTCCGGATGCTGCTCCCAGATCAAGGGATCTGCGGCCGCCGCGTAGAGCAGCTCGAAATCGTCGGGCTGCACCGGGCGCAGCGAAATCGTTTCGCCCATCAGTGTCGGCTGTAGGCCAAAGCCAGACGCAGCCTGCGTCCTGGATTCCTCTGCCAGTGCGTTTCGCTCAGCATCCGTCGCGTCCATCGGGTGAACCTCCTCGTTGCCCGCAAGAACAGTCGCGCAAAAAGCGGCGCCGTGTTGTTATGCCACCTGCCCGCGCGGAAACCGCTGAATAGGCCATCGCGAGGTTCGCTTGTAACCATTGCAGCAACTCGCCAACAGTGGTGATTTCGATACGTGACGTACAGGTCAGGGCAAGAAGCCGCTGGAGGCAATGTCGGCGGGTGTGTTCGCCTCCTTCAGCAAGGAGGATTTACGATCGCAGATGCTAGCAAGAAAACGCCTGCAACAACACATCAGGCCATGGGCTTGATGCCGTTCAAACGAGCGCCCGTCTTACTTCGTAGCAAGTGCCGGATGACCACTGCGAGCTCGCCAGCGGCTTTGCAAGCTGTAAATGGTCGACGCCGAGTGGTTTCCAGGGATAGGCATTCAGGCCTGCAACACACGTCCCCGCGCTCTCTTTCGCCCGCGAAAGGATCCGGAAGCCATCAGGAAGTACTAGCAAGAATGCTCTCAAGTTGAGCCGGTCGGATGCCGTAGGAATGGTACTGCACCTTGATTCCTGCGCCTCATGCGCGAAACGATCTGACTATCTTTGTGAGGACACGGGAGGGAAGGCGTCATGTTGCAGTTTCTGATTATTGTGGTTTTGATTGTCATGATGATTATTTTCCTGCCAAGGCTTTCAGCGCTTGCGATCGCTGCCATGTGGGCTGCTGGGGTTTGCATCTGCGTCTGGATGCTTGGGCCATTTATCGGATTGCCGACACATCGGTGGATAGGCGATGCTCCCTGGTACTTTGGGAGCATTTTTCTGGTTTGCCTTGTGTTCGGGTTTTTCGGCATATCCGGTGTTTTGAGAAAGTCCGGCCGGATAGAATAATGTTTGAATGTGTGATTGCGCTATTTTCAAGAAAGGTGTAAGCGTGAGCGTCCGTTTTGTCAATACCACAACAAGCATCCCGGTCGATAAAAAGCTATTCAAGATATTTCTGAAAACCGTGCACCCTGAGTTCAGTTGCGCCGTTGAGTCGAAAATCCGTCATCTTGATCAAGAGTCATTTGATGTGTTTTTCGTCGATGCCAAAGATCTTGATCTTGAACGTCAGAACAAGTGTGATCGCGAAATGGACGGTGAGGACGGCGGTATGGATGTTGTTGGTGTGTACATCCGGCCTCACCAAGGGGCGCCGCGCCCGGTAATCAAGGTGAGTCCCGAAAAGGTGATGAATTGGTGTGTGACTTTCAAGGGGGCTTCCGGCGTCACGCTGCCACTTCAGCGTCTCTACCCGGTGTTTCTGGTCGGGGTTGTTGTCCATGAGCTGGCGCATTTGATCATGGATGACTTGCCACGTTCAGATATCCTACCCTGGGAATGGCTTGCAAAAACATTGGAGGAATACCCCAGAGACGATTTCTTGCCTCGCTTCTATCACGACGCAGACAGACCGCCTCCGTTAGTACGTCGGATGTGCCATTTTGTTGAAGAAAGCCTTGCAAATGCTTTCGTCCTCAGGCAAAGAGTCAAAGGAAAAGCGCTGGCCGCCCTGAAGCTGGCGATGGAAACTGAACCTGAGGGATACAAGCATGGTTTACTGTGGTCTGGTAGCTTGACTGCTACGCTCGAAGCCGCGTGGGGATGGGGGCGTTTCAAGAAGAATATTGAACGTCCGCGCTTGTCTTTCGTTTCCTCGGAAACATATATTTCAGTTGAAAAACTGGTTGGTCACCTTCGCGCTAACAACTCTAGTTTTTCAGCAAATGGTTCGGCGGACGGGTTTGATGAGTTGCAGAAGAGGCTTGCCGAGATTGCCGTA
>LBIU01000490.1 GCA_000987445.1 Candidatus Accumulibacter adiacens
GTTCTGGAGCGCCGCCGGCCGTCCTTCAGCCTTGAATACGCGTGCCATTCGCCGCAGGAACAACGCTGGTTCACGATGACCGTCATGCCTTTGGGCCCGGACGTCGAGCGCGGCGTGGTGATCACCCATAGCGATATCACCGCAGTCAAGCGAGCGGAACAATACGAGCACTTTCGCAGCCAGATCCTGCAACTGCTTGCGGAAGGCGAGCCGCTGCGCGGTATTCTCGAAGCGCTGGCGCGGGGCGTCGAGGAACTCAATCCGGGGATGCTGTGCAGCATTCTGTTGGTCGATAGCGAAGGTCAGCGCCTAAACACCGGCGCGGCACCCAGCCTGCCCGAGGCTTTCAACGCCGCGGTCAACGGCATGAAAATCCGCGCCGGGGCCGGTTCCTGTGGAACAGCCGCGTTTACCGGCCAGCGGGTGATCGTCGAAGATATCGCGACCCATCCCTACTGGACACGCGCCCGAGAGCTGGCCGCCAGCGCCGGCCTGGGATCGTGCTGGTCGGAACCGATTCGCTCATCGTCGGGAAAGGTCCTCGGCACCTTCGCCATCTACCATCGTCACGGCCAAAGCCCAAGCGCTGCCCATATCGAGCTGATCGAACAGTCCGCCCGCCTGGCCAGTATCGCCATCGAGCGAAATCTGGCAGCAGAACAGCTGCGCGCCAGCGAGGCGCACTACCGGCTGCTCACCGAGAACGTGTCCGACATCGTCTGGCGACAGGATCGCGATCATCGCTTCACCTATATCAGCCCGGCGGACGAACGCCTGCGCGGTTACAAGGCTGAGCAGGTGATCGGGCGCCACGTGACCGAGGTGTTGACCGTCGAGGGCATCGCCCTCCTCAAGGGGAAGCAGGCGCAACGCGCAGAAGCCGAACGGCGCGGAGTGCGAACCGGGATTACCCGCTTCGAACTGCCACAGCGCTGCCGGGACGGGCGTCTGATCTGGCTGGAAGTGCTGTCCACACCCGAACGCGACGCGCAGGGCACGATCATCGGTTATTTCGGCGTCAGCCGGGAAATCACCGAACGCAAACAGGCCGAGGAACAGGTCCGCCGATTGGCCTTTCATGACCCGCTGACGTCGCTGCCCAACCGCCGCCTGCTCCATGATCGTCTGCAACAGGCGATGGCGGCCAGCGGGCGGGCGCCATGCCATGGTGCATTGATGTTCGTCGACCTGGACAATTTCAAACCGCTCAACGATGCGCATGGGCACGTCATTGGCGACCTGCTGCTGATCGAGACAGCGGGGCGCCTGAAGAACTGTGTTCGCGAGGTGGATACCGTCGCACGCTTCGGTGGCGACGAGTTCGTGGTGATGATCGGCGAGTTGGCTGTTGACCGGAGCGAGGCCATGGAGAAGGCCGCCATTGTCGCCGAGAAGATCCGCATCGCCCTGCTGCAACCGTATCGACTGACCGTCGAAGCCGAGGGAAGGAAGGCGACGGCGCTGACCCACCAGTGCTCGGCGAGCATCGGCGTGACCTTGTTCATCGGTCGTCAGGCGACCCAGGACGAGATCCTGCGGCGGGCGGATGCGGCCATGTATGAAGCCAAACAGGCCGGGCGGAACCTGATTCGCTTCCACGTCGACGAAGACCACAGCTGACGGTCACGGGGATGGGGACGGCGTGGCGCACGCTCCAGCCGCCAGCCAGGCTTCTGCAGCAATGCGGCCAGGCGCCGAAAGCCGCACACGGTTCGGCACCAGCGGGGGGTGTAGGGTCTAGAATGGGCGCTTTGCCAGACTGTGACCCCGAGCCATGATCCGCACCCGTTTTGCGCCCTCCCCGACCGGTTTCCTGCACATTGGCGGTGCGCGCACCGCGCTTTTCTCGTGGGCCTATGCCCGCCGCCACGCCGGCAGCTTCATCCTGCGCATCGAAGACACCGATCTGGCGCGGTCGACCCCGGAAGCCGTGCAGGCGATTCTTGACGGCATGAGCTGGCTGGGCCTGGCCCACGACGAAGGTCCGTTCTACCAGACGCAGCGCATGGCACGCTATCAGGCGGTAATCGAAGAGATGCTCGCCGCCGGTACGGCCTACCGCTGTTACATGGCCCCCGAAGAACTCGATCGCCTGCGCGAGGAACAACGCGCGCAAGGGCTGAAGGCGCGCTACGACGGCAGCTGGCGGCCGGAACCCGGCAAGGTCCTGCCGACACCACCGGCCGGCGTGTTGCCTGCGGTACGCTTCCGCAATCCGAGTGACGGTGTCGTCGCCTGGGACGACCTGGTCAAGGGGCGGATAGAAATTGCCAACGCCGAACTCGACGATCTGGTGATCGCTCGCGCCGATGGCACGCCGACCTACAACTTCTGCGTCGTTGTCGATGACTTCGACATGGGCATCACGCACGTCATTCGCGGCGACGATCATGTCAATAACACGCCGCGGCAGATCAACATCCTGCAGGCGCTGGGCGTCCAGGTGCCGCAATACGCGCACCTGTCGATGATCCTCGGCGACGATGGCCAGAAACTGTCCAAGCGCCACGGCGCGGTGAGCGTCATGCAGTACGACGATGAAGGCTATCTGCCAGAAGCGGTGCTCAACTATCTGGCCCGCCTGGGCTGGTCGCACGGCGACGAAGAGATCTTCTCGATGGCGCAGTTCTGCCAGTGGTTCGACCTCGACCACATCACCCCGTCGGCAGCGCAGTTCAACACCGAGAAGCTCAAC
>LBIU01000491.1 GCA_000987445.1 Candidatus Accumulibacter adiacens
ACGACGCCGTTCGTGGCGAGTTCAGCATCTTCTACTACCAGCACCGGCTGCCGGTGGACCCGGCGAGCTACCCGCGCATCGTCGGCCATCGCCGCGAACGCCTGGCGGCCACGCTCGGCGAGAACCACGAGCGCTACGGGGAACTCGAAACCCTGCTCACCGCCTTTGGTCACCTGCCGGCGCGGACCAACACCAAGCCGTCGAAAATGGCCGAGCGACAGCGCGACAAGGAAGTGCACAAGCGTCACCTGGCGGCACTCACCGAAGCACGCGCCGATATTGCCCACCACATCGCCGACAATCTCGCCGAGTTCAACGGCCGCCCCGGCCATCCGGCCAGCTTCGATCTGCTGCACGAGCTGATCCAGCTGCAGGGCTATCGCCTGGCCTACTGGCGGGTCGCCTGCGACGAGATCAACTATCGCCGCTTCTTCGACATCAACGACCTTGCCGCGCTGCGCATGGAAGACCCGGCGGTGTTCGACGCCACCCACCATCTGATTCTCGATCTCGTTGCCCAGGGCAAGGTCGAGGGCCTGCGCATCGACCATCCGGACGGAATGTTCGACCCCGGTGCGTATTTCCACCGGCTGCAACAGGCGGCGGGCGGCAAGCCACCGTGCCCGGGCGACCCACTGCCGATCTATCTGGTCATCGAGAAGATCCTTGCCGAGCACGAACGCCTGCCGGACGACTGGCCGATCCACGGCGCCACCGGCTACCGCTTCGCCAATCTGGTCAACAACCTCTTTGTTGATACCGCCTCCGAGCGGCGCATGACGCGCATCTACCGCGACTTCACCGGCGTCGACAGCGACTTCGAAGAACTCGCCTACGATGCCAAGAAATTGATCATGCACACCGCTCTGGCGAGCGAGTTCAGCGTCCTCGCCAACCGTCTGGCACGCATCGCCACTGCCGACCGGGACACCTGCGACTTCACCCTCAACGGCTTGCGCGACGCGCTGGTCGAAGTGGTCGCCTGCTTCCCGGTCTATCGCAGCTACGTTGCCCACGGCAATCTGTCGGCCGACGACCGCCGCCACATCACCTGGGCAGTGGCGGTGGCCAAGAAACGCAGCCCGCTGTTCGATACCGGCATCTACGACTTCCTCGAGGGCGTGCTGACCACCGATCTCGGCCGCGGCCGCAGCGCCTCCTACCGCGAGCCGCTGGAAGCCTTCGCCATGAAGTTCCAGCAGGTGTCGTCGCCGGTGATGGCCAAGGGTGTCGAGGACACCGCCTTCTACCGCTACCATCGCCTGACCTCGCTGAACGACGTCGGCGGCGAACCGCGCCGCTTCGGTATTTCGGTGGCCGCGTTCCATGCCGCCACGCGCGCCCGCGCCGTCCGCTGGCCGCACAACATGCTCGCCACCTCGACGCATGACAGCAAGCGTTCCGAGGACGCGCGCGCGCGCATCAACGTGCTCTCCGAGATACCGGCCGCATGGAAGCTGATGCTCAAGCGCTGGCGCCGCCTGAATCGCGGCCGCAAGCATCTGGTTGACGGCACCGATGCCCCGTCGCGCAACGACGAGTACCTGCTCTACCAGACGCTGGTCGGCACCTGGCCCCTGACCCCTCCGAACGACGAGGAACTGGCCGACTATCGGACGCGTATCGACGCTTACATGATCAAGGCCCTGCGTGAAGGCAAGGAGCACAGTAGCTGGGTGCAGGTCAACAGCGAGTACGAAGGCGCGGTCAGCGACTTTGTCCACGCCCTGCTGGCACCCGGCGACAAGAACCTGTTCCTGGCCGACTTCGTGCCCATGGTCCAGACCATCAGCCACCACGGCTTGATCAACGCCCTTGCGCAGGCGCTGATCAAGGTCACCTCGCCGGGCGTGCCGGACATCTACCAGGGCTGCGAGCTGTGGCAGTTCAACCTGGTCGACCCGGACAACCGCCGCCCGGTCGACTTCGCGCTGCGCCGCGAGCTGCTGGCGCAGGTGCAAGCGCTGGTCGATGCACCACCCGAACAGTGGCCCGAACGCCTGCAGCCGCTGGTCGGCGACATGACCGACGGACGCATCAAGCTGTACACGCTGTGGCAGAGTCTGGCCCTGCGCAAGCGCTGGCCGGAGGTACTCGAGCAGGGCGACTATCTGCCCCTGAAAGTCAGCGGCGAGCACACGGCGCATGTCTGCGCCTACGCGCGCCGCCACGGCGAACGCGCCATCGTCGTCGTCGTGCCGCTGCTGCCGGTGCGTCTGCTCGGTGACAATCGGGTGCTGCCGCTGGGCAACGAGGTCTGGGCCGATACGATGCTCGAACTGCCCGACGCGCTGGCCACCGCTGGCTGGCGCAATCTGCTCAGCGGCGAAAGCCATTCGCCAGGAGGGCAGTTGGCGATCGGCGACGTCCTGGCCAGCTTCCCCGTCGCTCTGCTGGCCACCGGAGGCGAGCCATGAGCGCATGGCGGCTGCCGTCAGTACCGTGAAAGTCGCGTACGCGACTCGCGAACCTCCCTTCTCCCCTTGCGGGGTGAGGCGGGGAATTCAGGGAGCCGGCTCCCTGCCCGGCGAACGATTCCGGCGTGCAAGCCGGAATCCCCCCGGCAAGGGAAGAGGGGGACGGTGACGACCGTTAGGCTGGGAGTGTGAGAAGTTGACGTCGCGGCGAGGGCACATCACCCTCGCCGCAAGCCACTTGTCGTCGGCAAGGCGCTCGCGTCACCAGCGGCGGCCGCGCGCGGCGTTGAGAAACTCGTCGAGTATCGGCGTACTGTCCAGCAGGTCCGGGCTTCCCGGCGGGTGAAACTCCGGATGCCATTGCAGACCCAGCACATAGGGCTTGCCTTGCAGGCGTACCGCTTCGATCACCCCGTCGCTCGCGCTCCGTGCCTCGATCGTCAGGCCGCGGCCAAGCGCCTTGATCGACTGGTGATGAATCGAGATCACCTTGCCGCCGCCGACACCAGGATAGAGCTTGGCCAGGCCCGCATCCTCCTCCCACGCAATCGCATGGCTGTGGCGGTCATAGTCGTCGTGGACGTGCGTTTCCGCCGCGTCGATCTGCGTCGCGATGTCCTGATAGAGCGTTCCGCCGAGGGCGACGTTGATGACCTGCGCGCCCCGACAAATTCCCAGAACCGCCTTGCCGGCCTCGATGAACTCATGCAGCAGTTCCATTTCGTAAGCGTCGCGAACGATATCTCCCGCCCAATCGGGATGCAGCGCCTCCTCGCCATAGCTTTGCGGGCTGACGTCGGCGCCACCTTGCAACAGCAATCCGTCGAGGTACTCCGGATAGTCCGAGAGCCGGATACTGCTGCGATTGACGAGGCCGTCACCACTCACCGCCGGAATCATGAACACCATCACGTCGCGCGACATCACCCAATGCGCGACCGACTGTTCGAGGTAGTGCAGCGATTTCGACAGCAGGGCCGTTGCACCGGCCTGCGGGTGGTACATGCGTGCCGAAACACCGATACGTAGTGGGCGCCAGCTCATGGGACCTCCTGATGAAGTGTCAAACTGCCACCCTCCGAGCCTAGCATACCGGCGCTCCTTCGTTGCAGCCCTCGCCCACCCGAGCGGGCTTCGCGCGCGGCTTTCGGGTCTGCTCGCACTTGCCGCGGCGGATGTTAGACTGCGCGGCTTGGACACTGCCCGAAATGCAGGGAATCCACGATGCTGCGAATTTTCCTCCCTCACCCGAAGTTATAATTCCCCGTCGCTGCAGCCCGCCACGACGGTACTGTGTCCACCGCCGCCTGCTGCCCTGAACAGCCCAGCGCGAGTTGGCCGCCATCAATCACCCCGACAGGATGCGCATGAAACACCTGAATCCTCTCCGCGGCAGACTCAGCACCTTCAGGTGGCGTACCCGGCTGACCTTGTGGGGGGCCGCGGCATGCGCCGGCCTTGCCGTGGTCGCCTTCACGCGACTCACCGACGTCGCGCTGAAGGCATTTTTTGACCTCTACAACTATCATCCGGGCTTGCCATTCCCGTGGATGCCGTTCGTCACTGCGCCGCTGGCCGGGATGGCTGCGGTCTGGCTGACGCGGCGCTTTTTCCCGGGCGGACAGGGCAGCGGCATCCCCCAGGTAATCGCGGCGACACACCTTGCGGCACGCGGGGAGTCGGTGGGCAATCTGGTCTCGATGCGCATCGCCTGCGGCAAGATCGTCGTCGGATCGATGGCGCTGCTGGGCGGCTTTTCGGCCGGTCGGGAAGGACCGTCGGTGCAGGTGGCGGCGTCGATTCTGCACTTCTCGCATCGCTTCCTGCCGCACGCACGGGCAATTGCCCCGGCGGATCTGATTCTTGCCGGCGGTGCCGCGGGTATTGCCGCAGCCTTCAATACGCCCTTGGCGGGCATCGTCTTCGCCGTCGAGGAATTGGGCAAACGCCTGGAAGCCAAGACCACCGGAATCCTGGTCGGCACGATCATCTTGTCGGGCCTGGTGGCCATTGCGCTGGAGGGTAACTACTATCACTTCGGGCGCATGAAGATTTCCCAGTTCAACGAAATCGTTGGCCCGGTTCTCTTCTATGGCATGGCCTGCGGGCTGCTCGGTGGCGTTTTCAGCCGTCTGCTGCTGTGGCCACAACAGCACCCCAACTTCATCCTCTGGCGCTGGCGCAGCGCGCGTCCGGTGTTGTTTGCCGGCGGCTGCGGGCTGATCATTGCCCTCGTGGGCTGGCTTGGCGGCGGCTTGTCTTTCGGCAGTGGCTACATGGTCAGCTCGTCACTGATTTCCAGCGACGCCTTGTCGGCGCCCTGGCACGCACCCGTCACCCGCTTCGTGGCCACGGTAGTGACCTATTTTTCCGGCATTCCTGGCGGTATCTTCGCCCCATCACTGGCGGTCGGTGCTGCCGTTGGCGCCAGTACCAGTGGCATTCTCGGTTTTGGCGCCGAAGCCGTGCCGATCACGGCGCTGTGCATGGCGGCCTTCCTGGCCGCGGTCACGCAATCGCCGATCACCGCGGCGATCATCGTCATGGAAATGATCGATGGTCACGAGATGGTCATCAGCCTGATGGCCGTCACGCTGATCGCCAAGGCGGTCAGCGGACGCGTCAGTCCGGAGCTCTACCAGCAGCTGGCTCTGGGCTTCATGGCCCAACAGCGCGCGCAAACTGCGGCGGCGAAACGGGCAGCCGAGCTGACGCCGGTGCCAGAGGCCGCAGCAAAGGACGAGGCCAACACCGCCTCCGAGCCGGAGCAGAAGCTCGATCCGGAACCGGAATCCCCGCCCCGTAAACAGTCCTGACCCGTGCAGGCACCCAAAATTACTAAGATCATCAAAGCCATGACCCTTGATCGCTTTCCTGCCCCTTGCTGCGGCCTGCTAGCCCTGGCTCTGGTCTTGTCCGGATGCAGCGGCCTGCCAGAGGAGCGCGCCGAGCGCACCGCCCCGCCCCCGGCAACGGCCCAGGAACAGAAGGCCGCAGCCGTCGACCGAAAAGTGATGGTCACCGCCAACCAGGTGGAGAACAACATCTACTTCTCGCTGGGTGGAGTGACGGTCAATCGCCAGGAAAGAGCCAAGCTCCAACAGCACGCAAGCTATCTCAAGGAAAACCCCGAGAAGTCGGTGACCTTGATCGGCTACACCGACGACCTTGGCAGTCGCAACTACAACGTCGCCATCGCCGAACAGCGGGTTGCGGCAGTCAGAAAACTGCTGCGCAGTTACCGGGTTCCCGGCGGCCAGATTCGCCGTTACAGCGTCGGTAGTGAAAAGACACCGAAGGCCTGCAAGACGGAACAGTGCAGACAGAAAATGCGCCGCGTGGAACTGCGCTATTCCGAGTGAGAGCCGACATGCGCCGGCGGGCCGCCAGGCGTGCGCTGCGCCGCCCCCCTTGCCGGCAGGCGGAGCGCAGCCGATGAGCCGGGAAAACCCTTCACCTTCGCCAGCGACGGAGCGTGGCTTACGCGTCGCCTTGATCTTTGCCCTCGCTGCCGAACGCCTGTCCCTCTACTACGCCCATGATCAGTGGCTGAAGGAAGCCCAGGGCGCCAGCCTCGCTGCAGACTGGCTGGCCCGCTCGCAACGCCGCCTGCCGCTCGCCGAGCGACGGCAGCTGTCCGCCTTGAGCGAAGAGCTGGCGCGGCAGATTGCCGACACCCTGTCGCGGGAAGCCGGACTGCACACCGCACACGAAATGATGGAAGCCTTGGATGCCAGCTACGAGTCCGAGATCGGCCGCGCGCTGATGGGGGAATGCGAGCGACTGCTGGATGGGGCTCTCGCCGATCAGGCGGCATTCCAGGGGAAGCGCATTACGCGGCAAGCCCCTTGATCGGCGGTAGAATCGCTGTTGAGCGCGTGGCATTGCCGTCGCGGGACTACCGAGAGGTCTGACATGAAAGCTCTTCTTGCCTTGCTGGCATTTTCTTTTTCGACGGTGGCATCTGCAGCCTGCTACATCATCTATTCGCCATCGAATGAGCGGATATGGCAGGGAAGCAGCCCACCCGTGGCAATGAATACCCTTTATATCGACGCCGAAGTACAGAAGAAGGTGCCCAAGGGACATATGATCATCTTGATCAATTCGAAGGCGCCTTGTCCCGAAATGGACCTGACCGTTCCGAGAAAGACGATGAAGGACGCGGCTGCGGCGATGAACAACAG
>LBIU01000492.1 GCA_000987445.1 Candidatus Accumulibacter adiacens
GCGATCTTGCAGCCGCAGCCGCCGCCATGTGCAAACTGCGTCAGTCTGAGCGGCTCGGTGGCGACGGCCTCCGGAGCGACGGGCTCGTCCGTGCTGGGTTTCTTTTTGGTCATGATAGTCCGGTAGGGGGGCTGGGAGCGTCAAGGGGGGGTGACCGGCGCCTCTACCGGTGAGGCATTTCAGCTGCTTTCAAAGCCCGCCTCATCGATTGCCGCAGTGAAATCGGCGAGGCCTGCCAACTTCGGGTCGTAGGTGATTGTGGCCTGAGCCGCGTCCAGTGACACCTCGACCTCAGCAACTCCGGGCAGGTTCTCGAGGACCGTGCGGACGCTTTTCACGCAGGACTGGCAGTGCATTCCGGCAACGCCAATGTCGATCGTTTCCATCTCGCTTCCCTTCGTGTTTTCGGCGCCCTTGCTTGCCGATGCGTGTCGCAGTCAGTCTCGCTTCTATCGTCGGCTGCGTCGGGGATCAGCTGCGGCCTGGACGCCAGCGCTTGAGAAGCAGCGAGTTGGAGACCACCGAGACCGAACTCATCGCCATCGCGGCGCCGGCGATGACCGGGTTGAGCATGCCCAGTGCGGCCAGAGGTATGCCGAGCACATTGTAGATAAAGGCAGAGAAGAGATTCTGCCTGATTTTCCGCAGCGTCGCACGCGAAAGAAGGACGGCGTCGGCAATTCCGTTGAGGTCGCCACGGACCAGCGTCACGTCAGCGGCCTCGATGGCGGCGTCCGATCCGGCGCCGATGGCGAAGCTGACATCGGCGGCCGCCAGCGCCGGCGCGTCGTTGATGCCGTCGCCGACCATGGCCACGACCGCACCGTCGGCCTTCAGCCCATTGACTGCGGCAGCCTTGTCGCCGGGGAGTATGCTGGCCCGGAAATCCTCGATTCCGGCTTCATCGGCGATTGCGGCAGCGGTTGCCGCGTGGTCGCCGGTGAGCATCACCACGCGGATACCCATGGCCTTGAGCCGGGTTACGGCGGCCCGCGAGCTCGCGCGCAAGGGGTCGGCAATGGCCAGCACCGCCAAAGCGATTTCCTTGCCTCCCTGCTTGCTTTCGGCAGTGCCGCCGCCGGGGCTCCGTTCGCTCAGTACCACGACCGTCTTGCCCCTGCGCTGCAGGCTGGCAATCTGTTCGCGCGGCAAGCTCATGGCGACGAATTCGCTGGCGGCAGCGAGGCGCAGCAGGCGCCCGCCAACCTGGCCTTCCACCCCGCGACCGGGAAGTGCCCGGAACTGGGTCAGCGGGGCAAGCGTCAGCCGGCTGACCTGAGCATGCTGCAGGATGGCCTTGGCCAGGGGGTGCTCGGAACCCTGTTCGAGAGCGGCTGCCAGGGCCAGAGCTTCGCCAGCCGAGACGGCCAGGGGCAGCAGATCCGTCACGACCGGCTGCCCGCGGGTCAGGGTGCCCGTCTTGTCGACAGCCAGGACGCTGATCTTCTCGGCCGCTTCCAGCGCCTCGGCATTCTTGACCAGGATGCCCGCCGAGGCCCCCTGTCCGCTGGCGACCATGATCGCTGTCGGCGTCGCGAGTCCGAGGGCGCAAGGGCAGGCGATCACCAGGACCGCCACGGCATTGACCAGCGCGGCGCTGAAGTCGCCGGCAAACCACCACCAGCCAAGCAGGGTGCCCAGGGCTATGGCGCAGACGACGGGCACGAAGATCGCCGAGATGCGGTCGGCGAGTCGTTGCACGGGCGCTTTCGAGCCCTGTGCTTCGGCAACCATGCGGATGATTCCGGCGAGTAGGGTATGCTCGCCGACGCCGCTGGCGCGACAGCGCAGCATTCCCTCGCCGTTGGCCGTCGCCGCGAAGACGCGTGCGCCCGCCTGCTTGGCCACCGGCATGCTTTCGCCGGTGAGCATCGCTTCGTTGACCGTCGACGCACCGTCGATGACTTCGCCATCGACCGGCAGGTTTTCGCCGGGGCGGACGACGAAGATATCGCCGGGGATGAGCAGCGCCGCATCGAGTTCGATCAGCTTTCCGTCGCGCTCGACGCGTGCGCTTTTCGGCTGCAGGCGAACGAGGGCTTCGATGGCGTCAGTGGTCCTCGCCTTGGCGCGTGCTTCGAGCACCTTGCCAAGCAGTACCAGGGTGATCACCGCCGCCGAGGCCTCGAAATAGACGTGCAGATGGCTAGCGCCCGAGACGGTGACGAAGAGGCTGAAGCCATAGGCCATGCTCGTTCCGAGGGCGACCAGCAGGTCCATGTTTGCGCCGCCACCGCGCAAGGCCTTCCACGCGCCATCGTAGAAGCGCCAGCCGACCCAGAACTGCACCGGGGTCGCCAGCCCGAGTTGCAGCCAGCGCGGCAGCGGATCCTGGTGAGCTTGTGCGCTACCGTCGAACATGCTCAACATCTGTGCGACCAATGGCAGGGTCAGCGCGGCAGCGATCCAGAAGCGGCGCAGTTCAGCCTTTTCAGCGGCCATCTTTCTGGCTTTCTCCTCGCTGCGCGAGCGATCGTCGGCGAGGCGCCCGGCAAAGCCGGCACGCTCGACGGTGGCCAGCAGCAGGGCCGGGTCGACGATGCCCGGCGTATAGCGGACGGTCGCCCGCTCGGTCGCCAGGTTGACGACCGCCTCGACTCCCGGCAGACGGTTGAGGCGCTTTTCAAGTCGTGTCGAGCAGGCGGCGCAAGTCATTCCTTCAATGGCCAATTCGCTGGCCTGTTGCGGCACGCTGAAACCGGCTTTCTCGATCGCCGCGACGACCTCTTGCGGCGAGCTGGCGATCGCCGAAAGATCAACCCGGGCGCGTTCGCTGGCCAGGTTGACACTCGCCATGACGCCGGGCAGGCGATTCAGGACTTTCTCGATGCGCGTTGCGCAGGCGGCACAGGTCATGCCCGCGATCGGTAGATCGAGGCGTGCGGGGTCTTCCTTCTTTTCGCTCATGGCAATGGCCGGGGTAAGGGGTCGAGGGGGGTCATCGCATGGCCAATCAGGAACTGCCCGTCAGGATGCGCGTCAGGCCGATCAGGCCCCAGACGCCAAAGCCGAGAATCAGCATCCCGGAGGCCACGCGTAGCGCGCGCTTGCGTGCGTAGGCCTGCAGGCGCGTGGCAAGCAGGCCGGCAAGCAGTAGATTGGGCAGGGTGCCGGCGCCGAACGCAAGCATCAGCCCGGCGCCGTGCATCGCCGAACCACTGGTCAAAGCGGTGGCCAGGGCGCTGTAGACCAGGCCGCAGGGCAACCAGC
>LBIU01000493.1 GCA_000987445.1 Candidatus Accumulibacter adiacens
TCCGGCATGAACCGCATCCTTGCCGTCCATGGTGATGATCTCGACGCCACGGTCGAAGCCGGCGTCACGCGCCTGCAGCTGAACGCTGCCCTTAAGGGCAGCGGGCTGTTCTTTCCGATCGACCCGGGTGCCGATGCCTCGCTCGGCGGCATGGCAGCAACGCGCGCCTCGGGAACCAACGCCGTTCGCTACGGCACCATGCGCGACAATGTGCTGGCAATGACCGTGGTCCTCGCCGACGGGCGAGTCATCAGGACTGGCGGCCGGGCGCGCAAATCCTCGGCCGGTTACGACCTGACGCGGCTGCTGATCGGTTCCGAAGGAACGCTCGGCATCATCACCGAGCTGACCGTCAGGCTGCATCCGATTCCCGAGGCCATGTCGGCGGCGGTCTGCGCCTTTCCCGACATCGGCGCAGCGGTGAACACGGTGATCCAGACCATCCAGCTCGGCGTGCCCGTGGCGCGCATCGAATTGCTCGATGCGCTGACCCTTTCGGCGGTCAACCGCCACAGTCACACCACGCTCCCCGAGCTACCCACCTTGTTCTTCGAGTTCCACGGCAGCCCGGCGGCGGTCAGCGAGCAGGCACAGATCGTGCAGGGGATCGCCGGCGGTTGCGATGGCCAGGCGTTTGCCTGGGCGACCCACAACGAGGACCGATCGCGCCTGTGGCAAGCCCGCCACGACGCCTATTTCGCTTGCCTGCAGCTCAAACCGGGCTGCCGCGCGTTTCCGACCGACGTCTGCGTGCCGATCTCCCGCCTGGCCGCATGCATCCAGGCGACCACCGAAGACATCGCGCGGGTGTCTATCCCGATCGCCCTTTTCGGCCATGTCGGCGACGGCAACTTTCACCTGGTGGTGCTGGTCGACCCGGCCAGCGCGACCGACATCCACGAAGCCGAATGGATCAACGAACGCCTCGTCGAGCGCGCACTGGCGATGTCGGGAACCTGCACCGGTGAGCACGGTATCGGTATTGGCAAGACCCGATTCATGGTCCGCGAACACGGCCCGGAGGCGATCGCCGTAATGCGCGCCATCAAGGCCGCCCTGGACCCGACGAATCTGCTCAACCCGGGCAAGGTTCTGCCCCCCGGCGCGAGCAGCTGAGCGAGCGGCCCGGCGTCCGGCCAAGCAGGGGCCCGGCACGAGCCACCCCACCCCACCCTCCCAGCCCTGCCAACGCGACACACGATCCTCTGGAGCAAGGCCTTGTCTTCACCCCCACCCGAATCCGCTGACCAGGCGCCGCCCGTGCTCGGGTCGCAGCGTCGGCAACTGGCGCTGCAGCTCGCTGCGGCACTTGCCGTGCTATCGCTGGCCTGGCCGTACTACGGCCTGCGCAACGAACAACTGCCGTGGCCGGAAACCGCTCTGGGCATTGGTGCCGTCGCCCTGCTCTTCGCCAGTCTCACGCAGCAGGCCTGGTGGTGGCGCCTGATCCACGCGCTCTTCGTACCGCTGGCCTGGGCCGCGTCGACGTTCAATATCGATCCGGGCTGGTACCTGCTGCTGTTCATCGTGCTGCTGCTCGTCTACCGCGGCGCCGTGACCGGCCAGGTGCCCCTCTACCTGTCCAACGCAGCAACCGCGGCAGCCATCGCCGAGTTGACCAAGGACTTGCCCGAGATGCGCTTTCTCGACCTCGGCGCCGGCGTCGGCAGCGTCCTCGGTCCGCTCGCCCGGCAACGACCCGATGCCCACTTGAGCGGCGTCGAGAATGCACCGGCGACCTGGGCCTGCGGACGCCTGCGCGTGGCCGGGCTAGCCAACTGTGACTGGCGCTGGGGCGACATCTGGCAGACCACACTGGGCGCCTACGATGTCGTCTACGCCTTCCTGTCACCGACCCCGATGGCCGCGCTCTGGGAGAAAGCGCAGCGCGAAATGCGCCCGGGAACGCTGTTTATCAGCAACAGTTTCCCGGTACCCGATGTCCTCGCCGAGCGGGTCATCGAAGTCGACGACGCACGCCAGACGCGACTTTTCTGCTACCGTCTTTGAGCGCCCGTCATGCAGGCCGTGCTCGGCCAGCACGGCCGCTCGCGGCCGGAGATTCCCAATAATCTGCGCCCGCCCCCGCAGACGCTGAAACTTTGCTACCATGCCCGATTCCACCACCACCGGAGCCCTAAAATGTCCAGTAATGATTCCCTAACCGATCCGATGAGCTTCGCCAAAAAAATGTTTGGCAATATGGGCTTCTCCCTGCCGGGCATGGTGACCCCGACGCTGGACGTCGAGGAAATCGAGAAGAAGGTCAGGGATCTCAAAGCCGTCGAGAGCTGGCTGAAAATGAATCTGTCGATGCTGCAGATGACCATCCAGGGCCTTGAGATGCAATGTGTGACCCTCAACGCGGTGCGCGCGATGGGGCAGATGGGCACCAGTCTCACACCCGGCGCCGCTGGCGGCAGTGACGACGCCCAGGCGGGACTGCTCGGTGCGGCAGGCGGCTCCGATGCCCTCAAGCAAGCGACGATGTGGCCCTGGACGATGATGCAGCAGATGCAGGAACAGATGAAACAGGCGGCGGCCGCGGCTGCGCAACAGGCCGCGCCGAGCGAAGACGAGGCGAAGAAGAAGCCCTAGGCCAGCGCGCTTTCGGGCCGCTGGGCGACCGCCCAGTGGCCTGCGGTCGCGGCCTCAGACGATCGAGGCCGCGCGCAAGGCGCTGACCTCCTCCTGCGAAAAACCCGCTTCGCGCAGGATCTCCTCGCCGTGTTCGCCAGGCGCCGGCGCCACGCGCTCGACGGCAAAGACCCAGCCCGAAAGCTTCACCGGCGGCGCGTATTGGGTGACCCCATCCGCATCCACCGCCATCGCCCGCGCGCGAAACTGCGGATGCTCGAGGGCCTCCGCCACACCGAGTACGGGCGTCACGCAGCAATCGAGCTTGGCAAAGAAATGGCTCCAGTCGGCCTGCGTACGACTGCCGAAGAGAGCCTCGATTTCCCCCCGTAAGGCGACCGCGGCCGCGCCGCGCGCCGCGTGCAGGGGCTTCCAGTCGGGACGTTCCAGTGCCGCACAGAAGACATCCCAGAACTTCTTCTCGAGTGGCGCGACGGCCATGTAACGCCGATCCGCCGTGGCGTATACGCCGTAGCCTGGGTCACCGCCGGTGAGTAGATCGCAGCCGCGCTCGGACAC
>LBIU01000494.1 GCA_000987445.1 Candidatus Accumulibacter adiacens
TGACGGAGAGCATGTTGCTCGACAACGTTCAGGACATGATTGCCCGGATGAGCACCCTGAAACGCAGCGGCGTCGGCTTCTCGCTGGACGATTTCGGCACCGGCTACTCGTCGCTGTCGTATCTGAAGCGTTTGCCGCTCGATCAGTTGAAGATCGACCAGTCCTTTGTGCAGGATTTGCTGACCGATCCCAATGACGAAGTGATCGCGCGCACGATCATCGCCCTGGCCAGCACCCTTGGCCTGTCGGTGATCGCCGAGGGGGTCGAAACCGCCGCGCAGCGCGACGCGCTGGCCGCACAGGGCTGCCACGCCTATCAGGGCTACCTCTTCAGCCGGCCGCTGCCGGTCGCCGATTTCGATGTCTTCCTGGCGGAGGCTTGAGAAAACGGATGCCGAGGAAGGCCAAGGCGGTTCAGCGGCCTTCCCCGCGTGCCGCCAGATAGATCCCGAAGAGCAGCAGCACGAAGCCAATCCCCTGCACGAGAGCGAAGGATTCTCCGAAAAACAGCCAGGCCAGCGCCGCGCTGCCGACCGGTTCGCCGAGCGTGACCACGGCGATGAAGGTCGCGGAGACATGTCTCAGCGACCAGTTGTACGAAGTATGCCCGAGCAACTGCGGGCCGAGCGCCATGCCCAGCGCGATCAGGTAGGCGGCACCGGCATGGCCGCTGAGCGGCGTGCCGCTCACCTGACAGGTGAACAGCAGAAAGAGGGAGGCGCTGCCGTAGGCCAGCCAGACGTAGGCCGGCAGCGGCAAATTGGCGCGCAGGCGCCGACCGATCAGGAGGTAGGCGGAAAAACACCAGCTGCCGACGATGGCCAGGAAGTTGCCGAGCAGCGGGTCACTGCCGGCCTCGCTGCTCTGGCTGTCGCTCCAGAAGATCAGCAGGCTGCCGGAGAGCGAGATGACGATACCGAAGGCCATCAATGCGCTCGGCTTTTCCCCGAAGAGAAAGAACGACGCGATGCCGACCCACAGCAGGTTGGTGGTCACCAGCGCCGTGCTGCTGGCCACCGAGGTGTATTCGAGCGAAGTGATCCAGGAGGCGAAGTGCAGCGCCAGGAAGAAACCGGCGCCGCAGGTCAGCAGGCCCTGGCGCAGGCTCAGGGTGCGCAGCACATGGCCCGATTGCCAGAGGGCGATCGGCGTGATGATCAGCGCCGCCAGTCCCAGGCGCAGGGTGGCGATGGTCAGCGAAGGCAGGCCGTGGCCCTGTGCCAGGCGGGCGAGAATGGCGCCGAAGGAAATCGCCAGCAGCCCGACGCCGAGGACCACGAAGGGCAGCCAGCGCGGCGGCGCTTCGCTCTCCTGCACGCGTTCTTCCACGACCCGCCTTTCGTGCCGGCTAGGCCGCAGTCTCCGTCTGCGCACCCTCGAGATAGGCGGCACGCACTTCCGGACTGGCCAGCAGTTCGCTGCCCGTGCCCGAAAGAATGATCTGGCCATGCTGCAGCACGTAGCCGCGATGCGCCACGCGCAGGGCGTGGTGCGCGTTCTGCTCGACGAGCAGGATGGTCATCCCGTGCTCGCGGTTGAGTTCGCGAATGATCTGGAAGATCTTCTTGATATACAGCGGCGCCAGGCCCAGCGAAGGCTCGTCGAGGAGCAGCAGTTGCGGCCGGCTCATCAGCGCGCGGGCAATGGCCAGCATCTGCTGCTCGCCACCGGAAAGCGTGCCGGCACTCTGCGTGCAACGCTCTTCGAGAATCGGGAAGAGGGTGTACATGCGTTTCAGGTCGACGGCGAAATTCGTTTCCTCACCGAGCACTGCGCCCATCTGCAGGTTTTCGAGCACGGTCATGCGCGGAAAGATACGTCGCCCTTCGGGGACCAGCGCGATGCCGCGGCGGGCAATGTCATGGGTCGGCAGGGCGGTGATGTCTTCACCGTCGAAGACGATGCGTCCGGCCGAGGCGCGCGGCTGGCCGAAGATCGACATCATCAGCGTCGACTTGCCGGCACCGTTGGCGCCGATCAGGGTCACCACCTCGCCGACCTGCACCGCCACATCGACGCCGTGCAGGGCGTGGATGCTCCCATAGTGGGCATGAACCCCCGACAGTTGCAGCATCATGAGCGGGCCTCCGCGTGCAGTTGTTCATCGGCGTCGTCCTCGCCCAGATAGGCCTTGATGACGTTCGGGTCCTGCTGGATGTGCGTCGGCGTGCCTTCGGCAATCTTGCGCCCGTAGTTGAGCACGCAGATGTGGTCGGAAACGTTCATCACCACGCTCATGTCGTGCTCGATGAGCAGGATGGCGATGCCTTCGTCCCCCGCCAGGTGCTTGAGCAGCTCGTTGAGCTCGGCCGATTCGCGCGGATTGAGGCCGGCGGCCGGCTCGTCGAGGCAGAGCAGCAGCGGGTCGACGCACAGGGCGCGGGCGATCTCGATACGCCGCTGCATGCCGTAGGGCAGGTCGCCGGCGGCGGTGTTGGCCTTGTCGATCAGGTCCAACCGCTGCAGCCAGCCGATCGCCTTGTCCATCGCCGCCGCTTCGGCGCGCCGATAAGCAGCGAGACCAAACAGTCCGGCCAGCGAGAAACCCGAGGCATGCTGCAGGGTGTTGTGCTGGGCGACCATCAGGTTTTCGAGGACGGTCATCTTCGGGAACAGGCGGATGTTCTGAAAGGTGCGCACCACCTGCGCCTTGTGCGCCACCAGGTGGCTGGGCAGCGCCTCGAGGCGCATCAGGCCCCGCTTGGGATGGTTTAGGCGGACGCTGCCCTCGGTCGGCTTGTAGAAACCGGTCAGGCAGTTGAAAAAAGTCGTCTTGCCGGCGCCGTTCGGTCCGATGACGCCGGTGATCTGGCGCGCGGCGACGTCCAGCGACATGTCGTCGATGGCCAGCAGACCGCCGAAGCGCATGGTCAGGCGCTCGACGCTGAGCAGCGGAGCGGTCGCGGCGCTCATCGCTTCTCTCCATCCGCGGCATAACGCAGCGTCGGTTCGCGGTGCGACAGGATGCCGCCCGGCTTCCAGACCATGATCAGGACCATTGCCGCACCGAAGAGCAGCATCCGGTATTCGGCAAAGTCGCGCCCCAGTTCCGGCAGCAGGACCAGAACCAGCGAGGCCAGGACGACGCCCAGCTGGCTGCCCATGCCGCCGAGAACGACGATCGCCAGGATGATCGCCGACTCGCTGAAAGTGAAGGATTCCGGCGAGATGAAGCCCATGCGGGCGGCGAAAAAGACGCCGGCAAAGCCGCCGAGCATGGCCCCGATGGCAAAAGCCGAGAGCTTGACGTTGCGGGCGTTGATGCCCATCGCCTTGCAGGCGATCTCGTCTTCGCGAATCGCTTCCCAGGCGCGCCCGATCGGCAGCTTGCGCATGCGCGAGACGAAGAGGTTGGTGAGCAGCGCCAGCGCCAGAATCAGGTAGTAGAGAAAGATCAGGCGATGGATTGGCGAATACTCGATACCGAAAAACGAGGAAAAGGTCGGATCGTCGCCGGGCGGCTTGAGCTCTAGACCGAAGAACGAGGGACGCGGAATCGACGCAATGCCGTTCGGCCCGCCGGAAAGCTCGGTCCAGTTCACCAGAATGACGCGGATGATCTCACCGAATCCGAGGGTCACGATGGCCAGATAGTCGCCACGCAGGCGCAACGTCGGCCAGCCGAGCAGGACCCCGAACAGCGCCGCCATCGCGCCGGCCACCGGCAGCGCCTGCCAGAAGCCCCAGCCAAATTCCGTTCCCAGGATGGCGTAGGTGTAGGCCCCGACGGCATAGAAGGCGACGTAGCCGAGGTCGAGCAGTCCGGCCAGGCCGACGACGACGTTCAGCCCCCAACCGAGCATGACGTAGATCAGTACGGTGGTCGCGGTATCGACGACGTAACGGTTGTCGGCAAAGAACATCGGCAAGGTCAGTGCCACGCCGAAAGCTGCCCAGGCGATCCAGGTCAGCACCGGGCCGCCGGAGCGGCCACTGCTGTCGGCCAGGGCTGCCGCGGCCATCGCTGCACTCGAGCGCTCGCGCGTCAGTTGGTGCGCCTTGAACTGGTCGATGCCATAACGCAGAACCAGCCGGCCGGCAAAAGCGACGCCGACGAAGATGAACAGGGTCGGCCAGCGGGTGGCGATCTGCAGCGCGCCACCGCTATCGACGGTGGTCAGACCGATCATCGGAATGCCCAGCAGCAGGGCAATGAAGGCCACGGCGGCGGCGTCCTTGAGACGCGTCGCAGGCGAGAGGCTGTGCGGGGCGAGGACAAAGGTAGCCATCAGACTTTCTCCACTTCAGGACGGCCGAGCAGGCCGGAAGGGCGGAACATCAGCACCAGGATCAGAATGCTGAAGGTCGCGACGTCCTTGTATTCCGCAGACAGATAGGCGGCCCAGAACGCCTCGATCAGGCCGATCAGCAGGCCGCCGAGCATGGCTCCCGGCAGCGAGCCGATGCCGCCGAGAACGGCCGCCGTGAAGGCCTTGATGCCGGCGACGAAGCCGATGAAGAAGTCGACCACCCCGTAATAGACAGTGACCATCACCCCGGCGACCGCCGCCAACGCCGCACCGAGCATGAAAGTCAGCGAAATGGTGCGGTCGACGTTGATCCCGAGCAGGGCGGTCATGGTCCGGTCCTGCTCGCAGGATCGTTGCTGTCGCCCAAACGACGTTCGCGTGATCAGGTAGGTGAAGGCGGCCATCAGGGCAACGGTGACGATGACGATGAGAATCTGCGTGTAAGCCAGGCGGACGGTGAAACCGTCGATGCTCATCAAATCGATGCCCCCGACGAGTACCGGCGGGATCGGCTTGACGCGTGCGCCCTGGGTCAGCTGTACCATGTTCTGCAGGAAGATCGACATGCCGATCGCCGAGATCAGCGGCGCCAGCCGCGTCGCGCCGCGCAGCGGCCGGTAGGCTATGCGCTCGACGGCCCAGCCATAGACCGAGGTAAACAGGACGGCGATGATCAGCACCAGCACCAGCGCCAGAGGCACCGAGCTGATCGCGAAACTGGC